>NZ_JBFSRZ010000006.1:0-136397 GCF_041466065.1 Vibrio sp. 10N.239.312.C11 | reverse complement strand
AAGCAACGACAGAATCCTTCGGTATTTAGACCGTCAACCTCCCTCGGTAATCACAGCCCTTAATAACTCACAAAACTCTAAACAAGTTGATGGCCACCACACCAAATCACATAGCCTACTAACTTACGCCCCATTTGTTTCCAATTAATGTCTTCCATAGAAAGCTACTCAGAGCGTCCTTAGGTTTTCTGAGTAACTACCCCCTCTTCGAACTCCTCTGAACACATTGATTATTACATATAGGTAATAATCATTTTCTATTTAAGGGGATTATCAAAAAATGCACTCGCACCTATACTGGCTCCAACAAAACGAGAGAGCGGAAACAATTAAGCTCAACTACTCTTAACGGGTTGAAGCTAATTGCACAGTTATCCGCTGTACTGACATATATAGGAAACATCCAATGACAATCGAAATTAAACCTGGTCAAACTCATATCAAATCAAAAGCAATGGTTGCATGGGCAGCTGGCGAGCCACTAAAAATGGAAGAAGTTGATGTACAACTTCCTAAAGCTGGTGAGGTTCTAGTTCGCATCGTTGCTACTGGTGTTTGTCACACTGACGCATTCACATTATCAGGTGACGATCCAGAAGGTATCTTCCCTTCAATTCTTGGTCACGAAGGTGGCGGCATCGTTGAGATGATCGGCGAAGGCGTTACAAGTGTTGAGATTGGCGACCACGTTATCCCACTTTACACAGCTGAATGTGGCGAATGTAAGTTCTGTAAATCTGGTAAAACTAACCTATGCCAAGCCGTTCGTGAAACGCAAGGTAAAGGCCTGATGCCAGACGGTACAAGCCGCTTCTCTATCAATGGCGAAACAATTTTCCATTACATGGGTTGCTCTACTTTCTCTGAGTACACAGTACTTCCAGAAATCTCTCTAGCGAAAGTAAGCAAAGAAGCACCACTTGAAGAAGTTTGTCTTCTAGGTTGTGGTGTAACTACGGGTATGGGCGCTGTATTGAACACAGCTAAAGTTGAAAAAGGCGACAACGTTGCTGTATTCGGCCTAGGCGGCATCGGTCTTTCTGCAATCATTGGTGCTCGCATGGCTGGTGCTGACCGCATCATCGGCGTTGATATCAACGAGAGCAAATTCGAGCTAGCAAAACAGCTTGGCGCGACAGACTGCATCAACCCAACTAAATTCGACAAACCAATCCAAGACGTTATCGTTGAGATGACAGACGGCGGTGTTGAGTACTCTTTCGAGTGTATTGGTAACGTAAACGTGATGCGTCAAGCACTTGAGTGCTGCCACAAAGGTTGGGGCGAATCAGTAATCATTGGTGTTGCGGGTGCAGGTCAAGAGATTGCAACTCGTCCATTCCAACTAGTGACTGGTCGTGTATGGCGTGGTTCTGCTTTCGGTGGTGTTAAAGGCCGCTCTGAGCTTCCAGAAATCGTTAACCGCTACATGGCAGGTGAGTTTGGTCTTCAAGAGTTCATCACTCACACAATGGGTCTGCAAGACGTAAACGAAGCATTCGACCTAATGCACAAAGGTGAATCTATCCGTACTGTTCTACACATGGATAAATAATTCTCCTTGGCCTCGATTCTTTCGAGCATCGAGGCCAAAGTTATAAATGAAAAGCAACAAACTGTCTTCACCACCTCCTGCCCGGTGGGTGGTGAAACTTTAAATGACATAGACAAGTTACTCCTAAAACCATCAACCTAACGGAGCACAATAGATGACAATCGAAAACATTAGCCAAGCAAAGGTTGCTGGTGGTTGGCACAAACAATACACCCACTTTTCTGCAACGCTTGACTGCAACATGCGTTTTGCGATTTTCTTGCCGCCTAACGCAAGCAAAGAAAACCCAGTTCCTGTTTTGTATTGGTTATCAGGCTTAACCTGTACCGATGAAAACTTCATGCAAAAAGCCGGCGCGTTCAAAGCCGCGGCTGAGCAAGGCATTGCTATTGTTGCACCTGATACAAGCCCACGCGGCGAAGGCGTTGCCGACGATGAAAGCTACGATCTCGGCCAAGGTGCAGGCTTCTATGTGAATGCCACTCAAGCACCATGGGACAGCCATTACCACATGTACGATTACGTGGTAACAGAGCTACCAGCACTTATTGAGTCTTTCTTCCCTGTGACTTCAGTGAAATCGATTTCTGGTCATAGCATGGGCGGACACGGTGCCCTAACGATTGGTATCAAAAACGAAGATAGCTACCGTTCTATCTCGGCATTCAGCCCAATCACCAACCCAATGCAATGCCCTTGGGGACAAAAAGCCTTCAACCAATACTTGGGCTTAGATATTGAAGAGTGGAAGCACTACGATGCCTCTGAGCTTCTAAAAACCAAAGGCACTAAACTGCCAATGTTGGTTGACCAAGGCGAAGCCGATAACTTCCTGATTGAACAGCTTAAGCCTGAGCAATTAGTCGAAGCGGCTAAGGTAACCAATGCCGATTTAGAGCTACGTATGCAGCCAGGTTACGACCACAGCTACTACTTCATCTCTAGCTTTATTGATGAACACATTGAGTTCCATGCTGCTTACCTAAACAAGTAGTCACACCGAATTAGCCCACACCTTGCAAAAGCGTGAGGTGTGGGCTTTTTTGTGCCTGCTGTTTGGGCAAATACGCTGTGACTAAAGATCAGCAACAACGATTAACACTTTCAAATACCCCCGCTATACCAACAAAAAACAATACAACTAAAAGGTACGACTATGAGCTGGTTTTTCTTAATGATGGGCGTGATGGCGGAAGCACTTTCTCACGTAGCACTTAAAGCAACCGGCGGTTTCAGCTTATCTAAACCCATCCCTGCTCTATTGGTGATTTCAGGACATTTGGCGGCATTTCTATTTTTGAGCCAAGCAATGAAAGGGATGCCTGTAGGTGTGGTTCACTCTTTATGGGCGGGCTTGGCTATCGTAACCGTGAGCTTGATTTCTACGTTTGTTTACCGCCAGCACCTCGATACTATGGTGTGGGTTGGTATGTTATTTGTGGCAGCAGGTGTTGTGATGATCAACCTATCTCAAGGTCACTCGCACTAGTGTAGATAGTGACTTATGAACAGTGTGTCAATTCGTTCAAGTTTCCTAACAGACAGTGTCGCCTTCACTTATTCATACTCTTACAATCGGCAAATCAAACCTGTTACCATAGCGTCTTCTACATCACCTATTTTGAAGGTTGCTATGAAAGCAATTAAGACTCTTTTCTTCCTGATGGTTTTATTAAGCGGTCTGTTTACCGCTTGGCTGTTTATCCCGATTCCAGCGACCATGGACAAGCAAACGCTCGACCTTCCATTAACGGAACCATTCAAGCTTGTGGCGTACCGCAGCAACCCGAATGATGCGAGCAAGCCGCTGACTTACCACTACTATGTGATTTCAGATGTGGTTGGCGTGGACGACATGGACCCGTTCCTGGTTACCACAGACCAGTTCGTGAAGCTTGGCGAATTCGACGAGAATACGTTCAGTTTAACGGTTAACGGCAAGATCGAGAGCTACACCAACGATTTGTGGATCAAAAAACCTGACGGCAAGCTTCAGCACTGGTACGTGAGTATTGATGCGAACTATGTTCGTTAGCGTCGAACCCAAATAGACCCGATTTAAAACTGCGCTTTGGCTTCCAAGCGCAGTTTTTGTTTCTAGCGCAATTTTTGTTTCAAGCCGCCCGCCTTAAACTCTCCTCTTTTCCACTTTCACCCGCAACTGCCCTTTATCCCAAGATGATAAAAACAATCTAACTGTCGCAAGCTGCATAGGTGTTATAAGCCTTTAAGATGTTATAAGCTCAGATTATGCTCGACGCTCAATAAATCAAAAATAATAAAGGATCACTCGTGGAATTTACGCTCGACAAATTTAACGGCATCATCATCGACCCAGCAACCGCCCCTCACAATGCTGACTCATTCAATGCCGAACTCAGCGAGATCACCGAATTTTCAAAGCAGAACAACAAAGGCATTATTTGGATTAGTTTACCTATTTCACTCTCGCACCTTATTCCGGTGGCGACTGAGCTTGGCTTTGTGTTTCACAACTGTCTAGAAGACGAAATCACACTGATCCATAAATCCGAGATTGTAGAGTTTGTGCCTTTCATCCCTACCCACACCTTGGGCGCAGGCGCATTGATCACCAACGAACATAATCAAGTGCTGATGATTAAAGAGCACGGTATGACAGGCTACAAATTACCGGGCGGCCATATTGAGTTGGGTGAAGGTATTGAGGAATCGGTTGTTCGTGAAACCTTGGAAGAGACAGGTATCGAGGCAACGTTCGTTTCGGTGGTTGGCATGGCAACAAGACACCCATATCAATTTGGCAAATCGAACCTCTACTTTATTTGTCACCTTATTGCTCAAACTCAAGAGATCGCGATTCAAGACACTGATGAAATTGCAGAGGCTAAATGGGTTGATGTTGAAGAGTACATTAACAACCCTGACAGTTACCCGTTTAACCGCCAATTGGTCGGTTCTCTGATAGGGAAACAAGGATTAGAGCTTACTCAGCTAGAAGGTAATTCTGGCCCAACCCACAAGCCCGAGATCTTCTTTTCGCAAAACTAGAACGATTCAAGCATAAAAACGCCCAACTCAATTGAATTGGGCGTTTTGGTTTCTAGCTTTTGTTTTTCTTAATTAAGCCTACTGCGTTGTTAGTTATTCTTTGTACCCATGATTCATTCTCATACTTTTAGAACGAACCTGTATTAGAAGAAGCCCAACGGATTAGTATCGTAGCTGATCAACAGGTTCTTAGTATTTTGGTAGTGATCGAGCATCATCTTGTGTGTCTCACGGCCAATGCCCGATTTTTTGTAACCACCAAACGCGGCATGAGCTGGGTAAGCGTGGTAACAGTTCACCCAAATACGCCCCGCTTCAATGTTACGACCCATGCGATACGCTAGGTTTGCATCACGCGTCCACACGCCTGCACCCAAGCCATACTCGGTGTCATTAGCAATCTCTAGCGCTTCCGCTTCATCTTTAAACGTCGTCACCGCGATAACAGGGCCGAAGATCTCTTCTTGGAATACGCGCATCTTATTGTGCCCTTCCAGCATGGTTGGCTGAATGTAATAGCCATTACCGAGATCATCTGGTTGCTGCGCTATTTCACCACCGGTCAGCACTTTCGCGCCCTCTTGACGACCGATTTCTAGGTAGCTCAAGATCTTATCGAACTGTTCTTTAGAAGCTTGTGCACCCACCTGAGTATCGGTATCTAACGGGTTACCTTGTTTAATAGTTTGAGCACGTTCGACCACCTTGGCGATGAACTTGTCGTATACCGATTCATGAATCAACACACGTGATGGACAGGTACACACTTCACCTTGGTTGAAGAACGCCAGCAGCATACCTTCGACACACTTATCGAGGTATTCGTCTTCATGGTTAAAGATATCTGGGAAGTAGATATTTGGAGACTTACCGCCAAGTTCTACCGTTGATGGAATCAAGCTTTCTGCGGCACATTTCAGGATATGGTGGCCGACCTCTGTTGAACCGGTAAACGCTAGCTTCGCCAAACGATCGCTAGTTGCTAACGCTTGACCCGCTTCGCTACCAAAACCATTCACGATGTTGACTACGCCTGCAGGTAGAAGATCAGCGATCTTCTCCATCATCACCAAAATCGATGTCGGTGTTTGCTCGGCGGGCTTCATCACCACACAACAGCCCGCAGCCAGTGCAGGTGCCAATTCCCAAGCCGCCATTAAAATCGGGAAGTTCCAAGGAATGATCTGCCCCACCACACCAATAGGTTCAGGGAAGTGATAACTTGCGGTGTTTGAATCTAGCTCTGCTGCGCTGCCTTCTTGTGCTCGAATACAACCCGCAAAGTAACGGAAATGATCGACAACCAAAGGAATGTCTGCCGCCAGAGTTTCACGCACTGGCTTGCCGTTTTCCCACGTCTCGGCGACTGCGATTTCTTCAAGGTTCGCTTCAATGCGGTCGGCAATTTTAAGCAGAATGTTCGAACGCTCAGTCACACTGGTCGAAGCCCAACTTGCACGAGCAGCATGCGCGGCATCGAGTGCCAAGCTAATGTCCGCCTCGGTTGAGCGCGCGACTTGGCAATACACCTGACCATTTACTGGGGAAGTGTTATCAAAATACTCGCCGCTGACAGGCTTCACCCACTCACCACCGATAAAGTTATCGTATTGCGCTTTAAAGTTAACCACTGCGTTATCACTACCCGGCTGTGCGTAAATCATAGTTAGATCCTTCTTTGATTTGTTCTTCGTTATTGAGCGAGAGCTTTCTTATTTTGTGGCTGCTCGTCTTGAGAAAAGAACTCATGACAAGACGCCCATGTTTATAATTTCTGTTTAAAACACTGATACTTCGTGTTTTCTTCACAACAGTAACAACGCAAATCACACGCCAGAACTTCAAAACTTGTTGTTAATAAATTGTAAAACTATGATTACCAAACGTTTACAACCCTAAGTGAGTTGGCATTGAACGGACGTCTGGAAACCACTCCAGTGTTCAACTGTTCCAAATTGGTACACCCTCACTGTTACGACATGGAACAGTCATGCATCTTCAACAAGCAAACACCTCAGATTGGCTTTCATCCTCTTGGCACCGCAGCACAGAAGCGGGTCTAAAACAGAGACGACTTCCCGAAGACATTCGCCTGCCACAATCGCTCCTTAAACAGCGACGTCATCAATCGTCCGACTTGATTCATATCGTCGAACGTAATGCTCTGCCTCTGTTTAATCAGATGTTTGCACGCACTGACAGTCGTTTGATTCTGACGGATATTGAAGGGGTAATTCTGGCAAGTTGGGGACAAGAGCGGTTTAAAGAGAAGCTGACGTCAATTGCACTCAGCTCGGGAGCATGTTGGCAGGAACAACTTAAGGGCACCAACGCGATTGGCACCGCGATTGTTGAAGCGAAACCCGTATCCATCATTGGCGAACAACACTTCATCCACCAGCATCGATTTATCAGTTGTTCAGCAAGCCCGGTGTTTGATCATCAAGGTCAAATGGTTGGCGTATTGGACATCACCAGTGAACAACAGCAACACGACAGCTCGGTGCAATTACTGGTTCAAAATATGGTTCAGCTTGTTGAAAATCAACTTCTGAGTCATATCCCACAAGGCACCACTCGAATCGATCTCGCGTGTGAGAAATCTTTATTACACAGTGGTTGGCAAGGGATAGTAATAGCCAATGAAGCTGGTGAGGTAGTGGCGCACAATCAGGTCGCCTCTCAACTGCTGGATCAAACCTCGATCGTCGGCGAATGCATAGATACCCTCTTCAACCGAACCTCATTAGACACGCCCTTTGTGTTTGAGAAACAGCACCTCAAACAACCAACTGCAAAACGCACGCGTTCCATTTCAGCATCGTGCGATTTGCACCATGGTGAACAACAAATTGAACATGCTTGGCAGCAGGCCAACAAGGTAATCGACAAAGGGATCAGCCTATTAATCTTAGGAGAAACGGGGGTCGGTAAGGGCGAGTTTGTTAAAGCATTGCACAAGCAAAGCCAACGTAAATCGTCACCGTTAGTTGCGGTGAACTGCGGTGCGCTGCCGAAAGATCTTATCGAATCTGAGCTGTTTGGCTACGCGCCGGGCGCTTTTACTGGCGCAAGCCACAAAGGGTTCCAAGGCAAAATCCGTCAAGCAGACAAGGGCATTCTATTTTTGGATGAGATCGCCGACATGCCGTTAGAGGCTCAGTGTCGATTGCTGCATGTTCTACAAGATAAGTCAGTAGTGCCTGTTGGCTCAAATCAGAGCTACCAAGTCGATTGTCAGATCATCGCTGCGACGCATAAAAACCTAGAACAGTTGGTCGCTACGGGGGAGTTTCGACAAGATCTCTTTTACCGCCTGAATGGCTTGGCCTTTACTCTGCCAAGCTTGCAACACCGACAAGACAAGCACGCCTTAATCGAGCACATTCACCGTAAATACGCAGAAGACGAACAGACAATCTGCCCGCACTTAATGAGCTTGCTGTGCGCCTATTCATGGCCCGGTAATATCCGTGAATTAGATAACTTACTTAAGGTTGCTGCTCTATTGGCAAGTGATGAACCACAACTCACGCTAGAACATGTACCTAGCCATCTTGCTCAACATCTCACGTTATTAGCGCAAGATAATCAGCATCAACTGACGACTCAAAATACCACCAAAGGCACAACGAATAACGATTTAAGAAGTACCGTTGAGGAAACTTTGCTACAAACCTATCAAGCGAACCAAGGCAACATCAGCAAGACTTCGAGAATACTGGGGATCAGCCGCAATACCATTTATCGAAAGCTAAAGAGCTTGGGGATTCTTTATTAATCAAGATGATCAATGGCCCAGTTACTTGAATTTAGTCTGCAAAGTATAAATACATACTTTTTAAGTGGGTATTCCACACTTCGGATGAAATTAAAATGTGACTGATGTCATATAATGAGTAATATATATCCACAACACCCTCAAACTACAACCTCCTGATTTACCCGGAAATTAAAAACGGCATCAAGTATAAAATATCAACAAATACAATTAGATAATAGAATAAAAACAGCCATACACCTATCTTATAGCTCCTCTCTAAAAGACATAATCCGGAGCGTTATACCATCCTATTTATATTTTTAATCACCCTATTCTTATTGTGTTCATTATTTAGAATTTTCCATTCACGTATCTTGTTTAAAATCTCTGAAAAACTACCACTATTTGGTTAGAGAGATAATATGTTTAACAGTATACGAACGCGAATTGCGGTGAGTGCGGGCGGAGCGATGGCTTTCACTCTGTTAATCGCCATGGGAATGACGACCAACGCATTTACCGATGTGAATAAACAAGTCACTGAAAAAGTAAAAACGCAGCTGACAGAGGCCACTGCTACGGATTTACAAAACACGGCACTTCAACAAGGTTTGAACATCGCTAACCAGCTCAACCCCGTATTAGCGAACCTTAAACAAGTGCGCTCAATCATCGAATTAAGTTCAGAAACCGACGCAAGTGCAGAGCTTATCGTGAAACAGTTTACTGCGGCATTGGAAGCACAAAACAAAGCTGTATTTGCGGGTTACATGGTTTGGGAAGATAAGACATGGTCACAACAGTCTGTCTTGAATAACGAGCTCAACGTGAACAGCGAAAATGGCTCAGAGACGTCGCTGATTTCAGATAATCAACAAGACTCGAACACGGAACTGAGCATTAACACAGAATCAGACTCGAATATCGAATCTGGCTCAAACATCGAGTTAAGCTCAAACACTGAGTTAGGTTTTAACAGTCAGGGCTACCTTGCGCCTTTCTTCTCTCCCAATGACCAGAACAGCTTTGATGCTGTCGCAATGGAAAGCTTTAGCAATACCGAGCTCAACAGCAACGGTGAGCGCAAAGATGACTGGCACTTAATGCCATATCAAACAGGTAAAACGTTTGTGATGGAACCGTATTTTTATTCAGTGCGCGGCAAACAAGAGCTCATTACCACCATCAGCCAACCAATCAAACATGACGGAAAAATCATCGGCTCGCTAGGCTTTGATTTGTCCCTACATGAACTCCAAAGCCAAAGTGAGTTACTTGCGCGTAACCTGTTTGATGGCCAAGGAAAAATCCTAATCACTTCATGGAAAGGCATTACACTGGCCAACAGCCAAGCTGGAAATATGGTGGGTAAAAAAGTCTCTTCTGAATTGGAATCTGAATGGTCAAAGATTCAGTCTATCGCTAACAGAGAAGGCGCCGGTCTTGTGACTTTCGGCGGCGATGAGTACGCGATTACTGCCATTGATACCAGTGATGCGCCATGGGTAGTCATGGTGTCTGTTCCTAGTAGTCACCTAGCCAAAAGCGTCAATGACTACACCGAGTGGAGTGATGCTCAGAATTCAAAAGCACTTGAAAAAGGTGTGTGGGCGGGAATCATCGCCGCTCTTCTAGGCATTGCCTCAATGGCATTCATTGCTAACTCTTTGGGCAAGGTTTTGAACAACTTAGTGGAACGCTTTAAAGATGCAGCACAGGGTGAAGGTGACTTAACTTATCGCATTGAAGTGAAAGGTAAGGATGAAACCGCTCAGCTTGCACACTGGTTCAATACCTTCCTATCTCGCATACAAGAGATGCTACTTACCGTGATGGTAACGGCTGACCAAGTGGATAAAAACGCGACAGAAGGCCAAGCTCGTGCTGAAGTTTCACGTGACCAGCTGAATTCTCAAGTTAACGAAGTGAACTCACTTGCCACTGCTATCAATGAAATGAGTGCAACAGCGCAAGAAGTGGCGAACTCAGCGGTTCAAGCAGCTGCAGCAGCAAGCCAAGTGCAAAGCAACAGTCTCAATGGTATGACGCGCATGGACAATGCCGCCAGTGCTGTAGACAGCTTGGCTGTGCAGGTTAACGATGCGCAGCAACAAACACAGAACTTAGTCGATTCGAGCACCGCTATTCAGGGTATCTTGAGCGAGATTGGTGGCATTGCAGAGCAAACTAACTTACTTGCACTGAATGCCGCGATTGAGGCAGCTCGTGCAGGTGAGGCTGGTCGAGGCTTTGCAGTGGTTGCTGATGAGGTTCGTAACCTAGCGAATCGAACTCAAGGTTCAACAGAAGAGATTCGCTCTATGTTGGCTCGCTTAGAACAAGAGACTCAATCTATTGTGGTACTGATGGAGCAAAGCCAGAATCAAGCGAACAACACAAAAAGTGAAACCGAAGCTGCACATCAAGCCTTGTCTGAAATCAACCAAGCGATTGAAGTGATTAATGACATGAACAATCAGATCGCTTCCGCGGCTGAAGAGCAAAGCTCTGTGTCAGAAGAGATTAACCGCAATGTAGTAATCATCAATGATACAGCAGTGGAAGTGATGGACACCATGACATCATCAGTAGCAATCAGTAATGAGCTGACAGTGAAAGCCGGAGATTTACACGGTGAACTGAGTAAGTTCAAGCTTTCTTAATTACCAACAACGTCTAACAATAACTAGGCCGAGAACCACCATTTCCTCCGCGAAACAGCATGTTCTCGGCCTACCTATTTTAGCTCCGCACTCAACATTACCCTCACCGAGAAAAAATCTAATTGGAGTCCAACTCCACAAGTTGATTGAGCACTTCTTTGTCTAACACTGGGTGATGTTTGCTCGCTAAAATCAGCACAATATCCACCGAAGGCAGTGGTGGCATATTTTCCAGAATGTTCAAATCAGAAGTCACACTCAGCTTACCCATCGCGCCAATCGCTAAACCCGCTTTAACAATGGCACGTTGCGCCGAAGCGGTATTACTGCACGCCAACAACTGATAAGGCGTACCCTGTTTAGTTAGGCCATTCACTGCCGCTGCGTGATACTTACAATCGGTCTGAAACAAGGCTAATGGAACAGGCTTGGAGCTATCGAACACATAGTCTGGGCTGCTTATCCATACACCCACATCACTGGTCAGCCAATAGCCCTCTTCACTGTCAGGCGCTCGGGTGACAATTGCAGCATCAAGCCTGCCATCATCCAACCACTCTCTGAGCGTAATGCTTGGCAGGCTGAATACTTGAATAGAACAGGTGGGTTCTGCTTTCTGCAACAGGCGAATCACTTTTGGCAGAATAGTGTCATTGTAGTCTTCAGGGCAACCGAGTCTTAAAGGTTGTTTGTCTTCGTAACGCTTTACTTGCTTGAGGGCGGTATTGTGGAGGGCGACCAACTGCTCCGCATGAGAACGCAGCGCTAAGCCAGCCTCTGTCAGCACGAGATTACGGCCTTCTTTCTGGAAAAGGGTCACGTTGAGTTCTTCTTCCAGTTTGCGCATCTGCGCACTGAATGCCGATTGGGTGCGATTGATCTGTTTCGCTGCACGAGTAAAGCTACTGGTTTCTACAAACGCGAGAAAGCCTCGCAAAGCATCAATATCCATATTGAAATCACTACCCATCGTTTTTATTAATGTATTGCATCAAAATTATCCGTTAGTGCGCCGCAATACAATCCCCTAAGCTCAAATGCATACCCCTAAGGCTTATACCTTACCCTAAGTCTCAAAGCATACCCACTAAACGCAAGGAAGCAACGATGCAGCTTTATATTGGAAACCAGAACTACTCAACTTGGTCATTACGCGCATGGCTAATATTCGACAACTACAACCTGAATCCGGAAGTCATCAAGCTCAAGCTATTCACGTCTGACTTTTACGACACACTAGCTTCAGTGACACCAACAGCCAGAGTTCCAACCCTGGTTGACGGTGACGTTGCGGTGTGGGATTCACTGGCGATTCTCGAATACGTTAACGAAGCTTACTTGGACGGCGCAGCATGGCCTAAATCCGTGAAAGAACGCGCCCATGCCCGAGCGATTTCGGCAGAGGTGCACTCTGGTTTTTTTGCCGTCAGAAATGAAATGCCGATGAACTGCCGCGCTCAACGAAAGCTTGCTTTGAGTGAAGAAGCATTGAAAGACATCGCTCGTATTGATGACATATGGTCGACGAAAATGGAACAATATCCAGAAGGTTGGTTATTTGGTGAATGGTCGATTGCCGATGCGATGTTTGCACCTGTGGCATTACGCGTTGAAACCTATGGCATCAAACTTTCAGAGAAGGCATCACAGTATCAGCAACGTGTACTCAACAGCCCATCAGTACAAAAATGGTTGGCAGAAGCGAGCTTAGAAACCGATGTGGTTGAAGAGGACGAGGCGGGAGAGTCGGTATAAAATACAAAACACCCTTTCAAGGCTCACTAGTCTGTGAGCCTTTATTTAAACCTTAATAATTTGGTCGATTGTGATCGCCTAATCACAATGTGCAGATGTGATTGTTTATATTCAACTAAATTCAAATAGTTAAGATAAACGTTATGTTACGAGCAACCATCGTATTACTCAGTGTCACTAGCTTGGCCGTATCTGCCAATGTCACCCTTCCCTCTGGAGAAGACTGGATCAATCATGCTTCTGAAGGGCTCGCACCTTACTGGCTTATGCCGAGCGCACAGGGAGAACCGATAGGCAATTTCCCTACTTTCCGCTGCGATGATGGTACCTTGCTCGATGTATCTGATGTGTGTCCTGAATTGAACAGAGGCTGGATCACTCCCCACTTTGGCAAGGAGTTTACGCGTATGAAATCACGCCAAACCTATGCCTACGGCGTGCTCTATCACCTTACTGGAGACAAACAAGCTTTAGCGCTTGCCAAGCAAGGTGCTTACTACCTCATTGATCAACTAGAAGATAAGAAAAATGGTGGCTTTATTGGCTATACAAAAGAGGGAAAAGCGGGTCAAGATTGGCAGCAACGTACCTCTCAAGATCAAGCGTATGCGCTGGTTGGACTCGCGATGTACTACTACCTGACCCAAGACAAAAAGGTAGAAGAAGCACTCATCGCCCAACAAGCTTTTATCTTTGATAAATATCGACTTAGCGACAACAGCGGTCTTGCTTGGGTACTCGCCGACGGTGAAGATGGCAGTGCAAAACGACGTGAACTGGTCGCGCAACTTGATCAAATAAACGGCTACCTGTTGTTAGTCGCTCCTCTGCTCAAAGAGCCCGTCAAAGCCAAATGGCTTGATGACTTAAACTGGCTCACGCAAGCCATGATTGATCACTACCACTCTGAAGATGAACAACGCTTCTACGGCGCAATTCACGACAAAGCGGCAATGATGCAGAATGCCAATCACAATGATTTTGGGCACACCATTAAAGCATATTGGATGACCTATCTAACTGGTCATGCATTAAAAAATTCCGATTGGTCTGAGTTTGGTTTAGACGGTATGAAACACACTTTGGCTCAGGCGCAATATCAAAAAGATTTTGCCAATGTATCTAACTACTTTGGCGAGCGACTTCAGAAGATGTGGCAAGGGCAAGATATCACGGGCTGGCAAAGCAGACCGTACAGCCAATGGGCGTCATCATGGGAATGGGCTGAGCTTGATCAAGCTGCGATGACGGTATCGCTTATCGATGGTTCAATGAAAGACGTACTGCAATACACCCTGCCCACCTTTCATGATGTATGGGTAGATCATAAATACGGTGGCGTTGGGCTTGAGCCTAAGCGTACTAAAGCGTTCCATTGGGGCAATGGCTATCACCAATTTGAACATGCGCTGATTGGCTATTTATATGCTCGACAAGAGGAAGGTAAACCCGCTGTACTTCACTACGCAAGGCCAACCAACAGCAAGATGCCAATGGAACCTTATTACTATCAAGGAGATGTAATTAAATTGGAGAATCAGAGCGATGGAACGCAAAAGGTCAGTTTCAACAACATTCGACCTTAATACCTGATATTCACTCATCGGTATTTTTAGAAGTGGTTAACGACTAAGACGGAGCTGATGAGTAGCTAGCTGTTAGCAAAGCCTGAAAAGAAGATCTTCAGGCTTTTGAAATACCGTTGAGCAACATTTATTGGTAGGATTTTAAATGAATACATAAGCAAGTGAATCTTGTCAGATCTTCAGTTAAACCATATACGGCATCACGAAATCACTTCTTATTATTCTGCTCAACCAACTTTTCATTCCACGCTTCGTTGCCGTCTCGCTTACTGACATCATATTCAGAGCAGAACTGCGATATGGTCATGTTGTTATCGCCAGTTGCTAACTTTAATGCCAATTGAACTTGTTGAAGTTTGCTTTGCAGACGAAGGTTTTGACCTGCCTTTGGGCTTTTTTCTTTAGCAAACTTTAAAGCAGCATGTTTACGTTCGGCAGCTCCCGCTCGGCGATCCGCTTCTGATAATAGATATTTTAGCTGCGCGACACTCTTGCCCTTCTTAAAGGCAGGCTCAAGCAACTCAACGCATTCATCAAATGATGGATTTATAACATATGGATCAATTCTATGCGCTTGTTGGCGCATCCACTCTAGCGCGAGCTTTTCATCTGACATAATTACATCTTTACCAAAGAAATAGCCGTACATGGTATCGCTCAATAGCAAACCGCTGCAACAATAAATTAAGCTACAGTGTCACATTTAATTTCAAGGAAATTGCAGTTTTCTAAAAGAATCCTCCTTTCACTACCACTTATTTAAACTGGATGATCGGAATAAAGTGATGCTGCGTAGATATGTTTTAGTTTGGTTAGTAAACAAGTCGTCTAAAACAAAAGTGAGAAGAAGAGAAGATATGAAGGCAATGACCCTTTCAAGACAAGATATCCAAGCAATGGACCAGCGTGAGCGCGCTCGTTTAATTAACTCCTTATCGGGGTTTAAAAGCGCCAACCTTATTGGCACCTGTGACAAGCAAAGGCTAGAAAATCTTGCAGTAGTGAGCTCCGTAGTTCATTTGGGGTCGAATCCACCTTTACTTGGCTTCATCATCCGGCCTGCGGAAAGTCGCCGTCATACACTAGAAAATATCCTAGAAACTCAACACTTCACTATCAATAGTATCGGGGCGGGCTTTGTTCAAAAAGCTCATCAAACTTCCGCTCGTTATCCTAAATCAGTCTCAGAATTTAACGCGGTCGGTCTCACGCCCTATTACGATGATGTGTTCCCTGCTCCGTTTGTTTTGGAAAGCCCTCTGAAAATAGGCTTAGCCTTCAAAGAGCAGATAACAATTGAAAGTAACCAAACTCAAATGTTGATTGGTGAAGTTGTTACAATTCACGCGCCAAAACGTGCTGTGATGCCGGACGGCTACCTAGATTTAGAAGCGTTAGATTTAGTCACAATTTCAGGGCTAGACAGTTATCATGTCACGCAGAGGTTACATCGTTTAAGCTATGCAAAACCAAATAGGGCACTATTTCCACTGACCCACGAAGGCAACCCAACCTCATGGGAGGCTTTCGAACACAATCGCACTCATTTTGTTCGGTAATTTACGGACAAAGGTGCTAACTTTCTCAACTTCACCCTGTGCACCACACAACAGCGCTAAACTACATCTATTTCCAAGGACTCTTTTGAAGTTAACCCACTTTAAATACAAAACGCGCAAAGGCCCAGACTACCGACATGGCGATCAGGTGTCTTTCATGGACATCAAACAGACCTTCGGTATGGGCAGCATTCGTGTGGGTGCTTGGGTGACGAAAGAAGAGAAAGAACTCGCTGCGAATCTGATATTCGACTCGCTAGCAGACTTGGCTTACATCCTGGCTTTGCCACCAGAAGCAATTGGCCTTCGCGGCACATTAGGTTTGGCGTTCGGCAGTGGCGGCAGAAAGGGTGTACAAGCACACTACGCACCGAACCAAAGAGAGTTAGCCCTCGCTAAAAATGCAGGTGCTGGTGCGTTAGCGCATGAGTTTTGGCATGCGTTTGACCACTATATCGCAGAGAAAGCATTTGAGATTGGTGACACCTCCGGTCCTCGCAAGCAAATCTTGTTCGCCAGTGACTGTTGGCTACACGATAGAAAGGTGAGGCCCCATCCATTAAACGAAAGTTTGATGTCACTGTTCGATGCCACACTACTCAGCGACAATAACCTAGACAAACACGATTACGTGGCGCGAAGTGTTATTGCCGACAAAGCGATGTCGGCCCGTTACTTCTCACTACCAACAGAGATGATGGCGCGTGCCTTTGAGTCAGTAATTGAATCCTGTTCTGATATCAAAAACGTTTATTTGGTAGATGGCACAACCAAACCGGATATGTACCCTGTGTATCCTGATATGGCGCATCGAGAAGAGATTTTCCAAGCCCTGCAAGGTTACTTCGCGCCGCTGGGGCGATCTCTAAGTAAGTAACGTTAGAGTCGTTAGGGCTAAGAGATGATCCATCAGCGAAAAGTGTTTATAGTCCAGACATACACTTCAACATCCATGATTGAGAGGCAGTAATGATCAGTTGGCCATCTTTGGTAAAACTCGACGGGGACGATGAGCTTATTTACGTCGCATCCGAACACGAATTTCAAGCAGAATGCTCAGACATGATCTTGGGCGAAGATGATTACCTCATCGATTCAGAGGGCGACAGCTATTCGCTGCAATCGGGCTCAAACCAACTCTCTCTAGCGAAACGAGCAGACCAGTATTCAGTTGAAAGCGTAACCAAACTGATTCGAAATCACGAGTTCCAGAAAGCAGAAGTGTGCCTGATGAAGATCCATTTCCTGACTATCGAAGAAGCGATTCAGTCACTCGCCTTTGAGCCTCGTTAATATTGGTTATTAATTCGAATCCTAGCTTCAAATTAATACGCCCAAACAGAACAAATAGAAACAGCGCCAAATTAGGCGCTGTTTTTGTTTGTTATTTCGCTATCGCTTAATTAAGCGATAAAAATCTGTGCGAGAGCGTAGCCTAAGCAACATGCGCCGACGACACCGATTAAACCCACTGACATGAATGAGTGGTTGAAATACCACTTACCAATCTTAGTGGTGCCAGACACATCGAAGTTCACCGTTGCGATATCTGATGGGTAGTTCGGGATGAAGAAGTAGCCGTACACCGCTGGCATTAAGCCGATAAGCAATGCTGGGTCTAACCCTAAGCCAAGGCCAACCGGTAGCATCATACGTGCAGTAGCGGCTTGAGAGTTCACCACAACTGATACGATGAATAGCGCTAGCGCAAACGTCCATGGGTAGTTAGTCACCATTTCCACGATGCCCGACTTGAACTGAGGCATTGCGTATTGGAAATAGGTATCCGACATCCAAGCGATACCGAAGATAGCAATCGCTGCCACCATACCCGATTTGAATACCACGCCGTTTGGCACGTCACGCGGGTCAGTTTTGGTTGCTAACAAAATGATACCGCCGAAACAGAGCATCATCATTTGGATGATCACCGACATCTTAATTGGCTTATCGCCGTCTACGATGGTTCTGATCTCAGGCACCATCGCCACGATAACAATCACGACAATCGACAATAAGAAAATCAATACCGCATTACGCGCCGAAGTTGGCAGCACTTCATCCAAAGACGTCGCAGTGGTGCTTTCGATGCGCTTTTTCCACTCAGGATCTTTTAGACGCGCTTGGTATTCAGGATCGTCGTTCAGTTCTTTACCACGTTTCAAGCTATACAGAGAAAGTAAAAGTGTGCCGAACAGCGTTGCAGGAACCGTCACCATCAAAATAGAAAGCAGAGTAATAGAGTGTTGGATATCAGAAAGTTGCGCGAGGTAATAGACCACAGCAGCCGAGATTGGAGACGCCGTAATCGCCAATTGAGACGCCACCGATGCAGCCGCCATTGGGCGTTCAGGACGAATACCGTTCTTCAATGCCACATCACCGATGATAGGCATGATGGAGTAAACCGCGTGGCCAGTACCTAATAGGAATGTCATAGAGTAAGTCACGAACGGTGCTATCAAGGTGACGCGTTTCGGGTTCTTTCTCAGTACCCTTTCGGCCACTTGCAGCATGTATTTCAAGCCACCAGCCGCTTCAAGAATAGAAGCACAGGTAACAACAGCGAGGATGATCAGCATTACGGTGACAGGTGGAGACGTTGGTGGCATCTTGAAGACAAACACCTCGATAACCAAACCAATACCAGAAACAACACCTAAGCCGATACCGCCATACCGAGACCCGATATAAAGTACGACTAATAAAAATAGAAACTCAAAATACAACATAAGCAACCTTGCTAAAAATATGGACTAATTATATTTTGTCCTTTAGTTCAGCCTTTTACTTATTACTTGGTCACACTATGATTGCAGGCTCCCGCAAATTGTTTTTTATAAGATTATGGTCACGCTAACGCGCCTGTAAGTTTATGAATTGTAATAGGAAGCTAGGCACTCAACCGAGATTTGTTATGTATGATAACCATTCTTGTGTCTGTTAGAACCGCATGACCTATCAAACATCAGACTCATAACTGAACGATATTATTCCAACGTAAGTTAATCAGGTTTCGCCTCATCTAGAAGCATATTACCGATGCAATTCGGCATATTCTTACTGAACACTGACTCGCCTATCTCCAGGCACTATGTCAAAATACTCGCCCTCACGACGACAACACATAAAGAACCACGGATATGAATTTTCAAGCTGCTATTTTTGATATGGATGGACTGTTACTCGACACCGAGAGACTTTGTATGCAGATTTTTGAAGAAGCATGTCACGCGCAAGATGTTCCGTTCTTGCAAGATGTTTACTTAGGCATCATTGGTTGTAACGCAAAAACCATCGAACAGATTTTTAGAAAGGGCTACGGCGAAGGGTTAGATTACCCGGCGCTGAACACCGAATGGCGCACTCGCTACAATGCGGTTGTTAAGCACCAAGCAATCCCAGTTAAAGATGGTGTTATCGAACTACTTGAATGGCTCAAAGCAAACGACATTCCAATCGCGGTAGCGACCTCCACTCAGCTTGATATCGCGAAAAAGAAGCTTGAACTGGCTGGCCTAGATTCTTACTTCGCTTCGTTAAGCACAGGCTGTGAAGTCACCAATGGTAAGCCTCACCCAGAGATCTACTTGCTAGCGGCAGAGCGCTTAGGTGTTGATCCTGAAAATTGCCTAGCGTTTGAAGATTCAAACAACGGTATTCGCGCATCTATGGCAGCCAACATGATCAGCTTCCAGATCCCAGATTTGGTAGAACCATGTGACGAAGTGAAAGCGCTTGGTCACACGATCAGCCCTTCCCTACATCATGTGTTAGCGCAGCTTCAGCAAGCCGTCGCTTAAGCTCTAATTACCGTTGATAATACTTTTATCTATCTCGTCCTAAAATACGTAGACAAGCCTCTCTATTAAACCGACTCACTGAGTCGGTTTTTTTGTTTATATTCCTTTTATAAAGATAAAATATCGCGCAAGAAACTGTTACAGTCGATATGAAACGATACTAATCGATAAGCAAGATTGATAACGTCTACAGATGGAGAAAGGGACGCGTGATTAAAAGATTTGAAAGCCAACTGCTTGATTTTGCTCAGCAAGAGATGACACAGGATGCCGCGCACGACATCAGCCATATCAAGCGAGTAGTCAAAACTGCTGAGGTTTTGTGTACTCAAGAACAGGCTAAGCTTGAGGTCGTTCTTCCTGCCGCTTACCTTCATGATTGCTTCACCTTCCCTAAGAACCACCCAGACAGAGCCCAAAGCTCACAGATGGCAGCTGACAAGGCGGTCTCTTATCTCAAATCTATCGAGTATCCTGCGTCCTACCTCGACGAAATCCATCACGCTATTGTCACTCACAGTTACAGCGCCAACATCACACCAGAAACCTTGGAAGCACAGATTGTTCAAGATGCAGATCGCCTAGATTCTCTCGGTGCGATTGGTATCGCTCGCTGCCTGTACGTAGGTCAAAGCTTTAACGCCGAGCTGTATAACCACGAAGACCCGTTTGCGAAGCAGCGTGACTTGGATGACAAGCATTACAGCGTCGACCACTTCTACGTGAAACTGTTTAAGCTGGCTGAAACCATGAATACAGAATCCGCCAAGTTAGAAGCCAACAAGCGCACCGACTACATGCGTGGTTTTCTTGAGCAATTGGGCTCGGAAGTTTAACGGCTTAGAAAAAGAAGCAGGCAATAAGGAGAGAGAAGGATATGGAAATAAACCGCTTTAAAGCATCCGACGCCGAAGAGATCGTCACTTGGTTTACATCCCTAGAAGACTACGTGTTGTGGGGTGGGCGAACATTTGGTTGGCCGTTAAAAGCAACCTCCATCATCGAACGTTCTCAAGAGCCACATGTCGAGCTATATACCTTCTCTGCATCTAAGTCATACTTTGAACCGAACGCTGATTCAAACGCCAATTCAAACGCCGATGACTTGCTTGGTTTTATGGAATTTCAACGCATGTCGGACAGCGAACTTCGCTTTTGCCGAGTCGCGATTCACCCAAACCTTCGAGGTAAAGGGTTAGGACAATCGATGCTTGAAACGGCCTTAGAGGAGGCGAAACAAATACCAGATGTCACCACCATCACCTTAGCGGTATTTAAGCAAAACTACGGCGCAAAGCGCTGCTACGACAAAGCGGGCTTTCAAGTGGTAGACAAAGAGCCGAGCGTGAAAGAGTTCAATGGCAAAACCTGGCCCCTGTATCAAATGGAATTAAAGCTCAGCTAGTTTGTTTTAATTGCCAGACTGGTTTTAGTTAACAGACTTGTTTTAATTGCCAAATTTGACCCCATATCATTAAGCATTAGCTACACACTCAAGATACACAGATGTAATTTGGAACCTTCATGACCCAAGAAAAATTCGACACTATTTATCAACGTGCAGCTCACCGTAAAGGCGGAGCAGCCGAACTCGAAAAGATTGTTCGTGCGCCCCTTTCCCAAGCCGAGCTATCACAAATCACCGACGACCGCTGGCTGGCCGCCTTTACCGAAAAGGTATTCCAATGTGGTATTTCATGGAATGTAGTGAGAAAAAAGTGGCCGCAATTTGAAGAAGTGTTCTTTGAATTCAATATCGAAAAAATGCTGATGCTGCCGAATGAAATGTGGGAACAAAAAGCACAAGACCCACGCATTATTCGCCACCTGACCAAGGTAATGACCATCCCTGCGAACGCCACCATGATTCACAATGCCAAGCGTGAAGCCGATTCATTCTCGCAAATGGTTGCCGAATGGCCATCAGAGCGTATCACCGAGCTGTGGGATTACCTGAAAAAACACGGCAAGCGATTGGGTGGTAATACTGGTGCTTACACTCTGCGCCAAATGGGTAAAGATACCTTCATCTTGTCATCAGATGTTGAAGCACACCTACGCAGCACAGACGTGGTTGATAGCGGTCGTAACACCAAGCGAGCACAACTGGCAGCGGGTAAAGCCTTCAATGAATGGCAGCAACAGTCAGGTCGTAGCCTGAGCGAAATCAGCCAGATAGTTGCCTACAGCTGTGGTGATAATCGCGTCTAGTAGTCACCATAGTTAATTAAAGAACCCGTCCAGATTTATCTAGCCTTTAAAGACCCGTTGCGGATGCCACTGGTCTTTTTTGTGCCTCATTCAAAGAAATGTAAATTAACCGCTGACAGACAACGATCTTCGGTGACGCCAAGTCATTATGTTGATAGGTTAATGTTTATACATCTCGATTTCATACGTATCTATAGCGCTCTCTAAAACATTCGTTTCTCCGCTAAATGGAGGTACTAAACCTAGAAAGGAATTCTATGTTCGAACAGGTCATCAGCATTCTGTTTCCCGTTTTTGCTTTAGCCAGTGCTGGCTTTGCGGTCGGTCGTTGGCTAAAGCCCGATTTCAAACCGATCAATCGCATCAATATGGATGTGTGTATTCCTGCGCTAGTGTTTGCATCGCTGACCACCATGCCTCTCGACACAGAGCAATTGCCACTCATAACCGCTTCTTTGGTCGCGGTGTTAGTGCCTGCTTTATTGATGATTCCGATCTGTAAGATCTTTAAGCTCAATTTCAAGGCTTGGGCTCCGCCACACATGTTCCGTAATAGTGGCAACCTAGCCATTCCCCTATTCACCTATACCTTTGGCGAGAGCGCACTAGCCCCTGCGGTATTACTATTTGTGGTATCGGCATGTGTCCATATTAGTGTTGGCTTAGCGCTATTGAGCGACGGTAATCCGATCAAACAGATCCTCAAGATGCCAATTTTCTTAGCGGCTGCACTAGCGATGACGCTCAACCTGTCTGGAATTACCGTGTGGAATCCAATCTACGAAGCCACATCACTGCTTGGGCAAGCTGCTGTTCCTATCATGCTATTGTCGTTAGGTTCGCAAATGGTCAACTTGAGACTGAGCGGATTAAAGGTCGGCTTGTTGTGTACGGCTCAATCCCTGTTTACAGGGGCGATCGCTTTTACCATCATCTACTTCTTTATCCCACTGCCGACGCTGCACTTACAAATGATGGTACTGTTCACCATGCTGCCACCCGCTGTGATGAACTACCTGTTTTGTCGAGCCCCCTAAGGTCGCGTCCATGGTGTTGTTTGGCAACTTCCTAAGTGTGGTTACCCTACCAATCTTGTTGTCGTTCGCACTGTCTATATCGAGTTGAACCCCAAGCTAAAGGGAGGTTTGTCATTCGTTGCAGTTATAAAAAATTGGCAGATAAACTGCCCATTTTTGTGTTCAGAAAGTTAGGAATTAGAGTTAACTACTTCCAGAATTGAATGCTATTGAAGTCTTTGTATTGCTTTGTCGCTGCATCATATTTCGCTTTCATTGCAGTAAACTCAGCATCCGTTAAACCAGAAGCTGATGTAGAGTCTAGCTCCACTGCCTGAAGAATATCAGACGCACTTTTTTTCAAGCTAGCAACCGACACTTTCTTACTGCCATCATTCGTAAGAGTAGAAGTGGTCACTTTCTTTTTACCAGCAAGGTCAGCAGCTGTTGCTGAACAATCCTTTCCTCGATTAAATCCAGTGTACCAAGTTACCGTTGCCTTACCGTCAGCAATTTGCTTAATCGTACAAGCATCAAGGCTCAGACCAACTAATTTATTAGCGTTATTGAAGTTATAAGCGATCAAATCAGACGGGGCCTTGCTAGAGTACGTATCCTTTTGCTCAATATTGTTGTCGACAGATGAACGCGCTAAACGGCTAACCGCTGCAGCAAAGTAGAAATCACCGTTAGCATTAGAAGGCGCTACATGATCCTTTATCGCCCAATGGAACGCTGTCTTTTTGTTGTCCAGCGTAACTTTCGATCCGTAATGGTATGACACAGAGTTAACTATCGCTTTCTGACCATCGGCCATATCGTCAGCCCATTGATATGCCTTAAAGCCAATTTTAGTCCCGTCTTCTGGGCCTGCATCCACGTAATGTTCAACAGTGTACTTGCCGGCAGGGCTCGTCTTAACCTTAACGATATCACCGAGCAATTTACCCTTAGATGTGTACAAGAATGTATTAGAGATATCTAAACCAATAAGACTAATCTTATCAATTGTATATTGAGTCTCTTCACCGGTTCCGTAGCGTTTAAAGAAAACAAGATCTTCCGTTGTTTTCGCCATTGCTTTGTGTACTTTATCTAAATCAAAGGCACAAGTCGTCGCACCATCATCAGCTTCGAACGCAATCGTCGCGCCATCTTTTGAAATCACGCACACTTTATTGGTTAATTTGAACTCTTTAGCCTTCGACACAAATACATCACTGTGTGCTGGCTTAGAATTAGCGAGGTCATCAATAGAAACTAGAGTTTGCGGAGAAGTGCTAGGGGAAAGTGTAAGCGCCTTATCTAAATTCATAAATTCAACTTTATTTTGCTGAATTTTATCTACAGCGAACTTTATCGCCGCCTTAGATTTATAGTAGCCCTGTAGATTAATATCTTCGTTTGCATGAACCATTGTCGCAAGTGAAGAAACGCCTAGCACTAGTGGTAATAGTGTCTTTGTCATATTTTATGTTCCTTCTAGTGGTTTATTTGGACTGACTTGGAGCTTCAAATCCAGTAATGCTTGCAGATGAGAAAACAACAGAGCTCAATTTCTGTACATCACCCACGCTAAGTTTAAGAACAGAACGCTCGGGCGCTTGAGTAGAAACCGCTGTACTGCCGCCAGTACTACCACCACTGCTGCTACCACCTTTAGTCGCACCGCCACCGCCGCCTCCACCACCGCATGCAGTAAGTGAAGCTAATAAGATTAAACCAACGATTTTCTTCATACATTTGTTCCTAAAACGAAATTTAGACCGCTTGTCTGTTTTCAATTAATTCAAGTGAGAATCAGAACATAGGGCGATACAAAAAAAAATTAAAATCGTTGTTGGTTATTGCAGTTATGTTTAATATACAACCATCAAGCAAAGGAATGGGTTATCGCCCCCCTATACAGCACAATCAAGATGGACAACAAGAACAGACATTTTCTTTGACTTAACTTTCGAAGAACTTCATCGCTTTGGCGTGACAATAAATAAAGCATGACCAAGCGCTTTACTCCACTATTACTATCTTTTGTAAGTCATATGAAAATTAAAAATGTAATACCTCTACTGCTATGCCTCTTCTCTCATCAAGCTATATCTGCGGCAAATTTCACAACGGACTTTGTAGAACTTGGGATGCAAGCAAAGCCTATGGGGTTAAGCGTGGATGGTGGACGCGACATCAACGATAGCTTGGCGATTTTGGGCGGCCTTAGTACCAACACAGCCGAAGATGAAAGCAACTTTGATGCGTACATCGGCCCTCAAGTTTATGGTCCAATAACTCAAGGGATCGACTTAAATACGCAGCTGCTACTCCATTTCAACAAAAACTCATACGCAGCTGGAGAAACGAAAGCTTATGTCGAATTTAATGCGGGTATTCGAGCGTGGATCACTCAGAGAGTAGAAGCCCATGTGCTTGCGGGTTCTAACGGAGAGCACTCAATCTTTACGTTTGGAGCCAGGTTCCATGCCACAGATAAAGCCGTGTTTGCAGTTGCTTCCAAAAACAACGGTCTTTACGGCCCTCAATTACAACTTTCGGTTAGATATCAATTTAAGTAGCCACCTTTATAAACAACTTTCCGCTACTGTTGGATCCAACATAAAAATAGCGTCAGTAATTCAATACTGACGCTATTTTTTTATCTCTAATTCAGACACATCCTATTCGTTATACACTTACCTAAAGTTATACGCTTGCCTAAGTATTGAGTTATCCATTGATATAGCGATGAACCGTGAACTATGAGCATTTATCCAACTTGAGCTCCGCTGTCACCTTAGTAAGACGTAGTGCAATCGCGAAACACACTAAGTAAGGACTCACATACCAAAAGATACTTTCTAGCGGCTGCTTCACCTGCGCTTCTCTGGTTTTTATATATTGGTTTTTCTGCTTTTCATACTGACTCAGCATACCATCCACCCACACCGCATCACTTTCAACTAACGACACGCTAGGCGCAGGAACCGTAAAATCCGATGTATTAGGTAACAAGGTGAAATCGATATCTTTAAACGTAATCGCCGTATTCAAATACCACAAACACGCGTCGTGGTACTGAGCGTAATTATCTAAAGATGGCTGGCCTGTACAGGTATCACTTCTCAACTTATCCAACGAGAACTGCTGAACCGATTCTAAAATCGCCACCGCTCTGGTTTGTTCGGTTTCAACCCAATCACCCGCCACCTTCGCTCTAATCTCAGACACGGCACCAAGCATTCCGATACCCGCTAAAAACGGCCATAAATAATCCATACGCTTCCATTTTCGCCGACTCAGGTTGAATCCACACCAAATTGGAATATGTAAGAGGAGCGTTAGTCCAAGTGACAGCAGAACAAAGTTCAAGGAGCTAGAGAGCATGAGCTCGCTATCGAAAAAGTTCTTCATAATGAGAAGCTTGCCTGTATAACCAAGAGAAATTTGATACTAGGTTCGATATAAGAAAAGTGTGTAAGAGGAAAGTAAAAACAGCACTAAGAATTGGTGTTAACGCTGTTTATTTGGGCCTATAACCACCGATGGCAGGGCTTAACCACTCGTTACTCAGAAATGGCTAAGTTGTTCAGTTGTTCAGTTGTTCAGTTGTTCACGATACACAAGATGCTAAAGGCTCTTACGCGCCAGACTTGAGGTAGATACCTACTTCTCTTAGCTGTGCTTTAATGTCTAACATTTGGACGTGCGATAGCACTAATTGGATCAAATTAAATATTGCTCCAGCGAACATCAAACCCGCGACATAACCAGACCATGCTTGGTGATCAACTTGATACAGAGTATTGAACGACAGAACGAAGAGGATAAGACTAGAAAAACCAATAGCATACTCATTACAGTTGTAGACGTATGAATTCGTCGCGTAGTCGTATTTGATTTTTACCTTTCCACCCGCTCTGCCTAGCTTAAGATTAAGAACATTTCCGCCAACCTCGTATTCCAATCCATTAATTAATACAACGCGCTCTACTTTCTCAAGCATATCTGTTTTTTCCGTATTATTTTGAATACTGTCCATAGTCGTACCCTACTCCGTCACCTAAAAATTATTCGTAAGCACTCAACCATGCTTTTAGAAGTTGGTTAGTGTTCTTCTTCTGGCTCGCAGACAATGACTTAACCAATTTTTTCTGCATTTCGACATGTTCAGTCATCATTTGGTCGATCAGAATAAGACCATCTTTGGTTAGCTGAACACTCACGCTGCGTCTGTCTTCTTTGCTGTGCTCACGACTGATCAGCCCTTTAGCTTCTAGTTTATCAAGGCGATTGGTCATTGCGCCTGAGGTCAGCATCATCGATCCGATCAGTTCTGATGGCGTCAGTTGATAAGGCTTCCCAGAACGTCGCAACGTTGCCAACACATCAAACTCACCAAGTTTCATGTCGTAATTTTTATGAAGCTCGGCAACTTGCGTCTCCATATACTTGGCAATACGCATAATCCGGCCCATCATTGCCATTGGCTCAGTTTCTAATTCAGGCTTTTCCTTTGCCCATTGCTCTACTACGCGGTCGATAGCATCCATTTGCGATCTCGCTCCGTTATTAGTCTTGTTTACCTCAAACTAGTTTAACATAAAGATACTTTACAACCATATGATCTAGGTATACAGTTCACATAACAGTTATCTTAACGTAAAGATATTTTAAATGAATATATTATTAGCAATGATCCCCGCGTTCTTTTGGGGAACAACCTATGCAGTGACGCAATTTACGCTACAGGAATGGCCTCCCTTATTATTGGGTGCTTTGCGTGCGTTGCCTGCTGGTTTGTTATTGCTAGTAGTAAAACCGACACTGCCTCAAAAAGGCGAATGGCAGATCATTTTTACATTGGGTCTTATCAATATCGCGACCTTCTTTAGCTTAATCTTCGTGATGGCGTTGACGTTGCCTTCGGCAATCTCCGGTGTAGGTATGATCTCTGTGCCAGTGTTTGCGATGATCTTCCATTGGGTAGTAAAGAAACAGCGTCCGCAATTGATTCAAGCCTTGTCTGGTGTTGGATTAATCACATTGGCGTGGATATTGTTTAATCCAAGTCAAATCGCATTAAACCCAATAGGTTTAGGCGCCATGTTCGCTGCAATCATGTGTATCATTATCGGCAGTAGCATTACCAAGTCACTGGGTAATCGCATGCACTGGTGGAAGGTATTAACGTGGCAACTGATTCTAGGCGGTACGATTTTATCTGTCGCGTCTGGCGTTCATGCGCTCATCGACCCACAGCCTTATGTTAACGCTGTCACTCATTTCGATACTCGTAACGCAATAGGACTTGTTTGGGTGATTGTCCTGAACACCGCCCTGGGTTACGGCATGTATGTATGGCTACTACAGCGTATGTCAGTGGTGGATTTCACCTTCGGTGGTATCGCTAACCCAGTAGCTGGGATCGTGACGGGTATGGTGTTGATGAGTGAATCATTTACAGCAGTTCAGTACTCGCTAATGACAGGCATGATAGTGATGTCACTGCTACCGCAACTTATCCTTTCGGTAAGACAGTCAAAACAAGTTAAGCCTGTTACGTAGTTGAATCTACCGACTGTACTGAGAATAATAACGCGCCTTACATCTTATACAGTGATTTAAAAGGTGCCTTTTGTTGCTACGCTAACAGCAATAACCCAACAGCCATACTCGCCAAGTTGATCGTTTCTTAAACGACATTAAACCTTACAAAGAACAATGCCTTTACTCAAGCTACCTAAATTGAATTTATTTTCTAAAAAATAGACATACTAGAGATTAATTTTCCACAAAATATTGTAATTAGAGATAAAAAGACAAAACTTTTCTCCGACGACCTCCTTATACTGTGCCACATCATTAAGGCGCCACAAGCCTATGATTTAAAATAATTATTAATGAGTAGTCACCATGAATTCGAAGTCGCTAACTATCTTGCTTTTTGTCTCTGTTTGCCTAATTTGGGGAACCACTTGGTTCGCAATGGAAGTGGCATTGCATTCTATCCCACCAATTTTTGCTACTGCATTGCGCTTTTTACTCGCTGCACCTCTGCTTGCGGTATTAGCGAAAGTCTTCAACCAGCCACTGCTGTTTCCTAAAGGCAAGCGTCAATGGTTGCTGATTGTTGCGCTGATGTACTTTGCGATTCCATTTACTTTGATGATCTATGGCGAGCAATACATCTCTTCTGGTCTAGCGTCGATCATCTTCGCTAACATGCCGGTCGCTGTGATGTTGATGTCAGGCCTATTCCTAGGCCTACGATTGGCTAAGCACCAAATATTTGGTTTGGCTACCGCTGTTGTAAGCCTATGTTTGATCCTCGGTAATGAAATGCAGATGGGTGGCGATGACTACCTAGTTGGTACAGTTTGCTTAGGTCTTGCTGTGGCAATACACGCTGTTATGTATGTGTTAGTTCAAAAGCACTGTAAAGGCATCGAAGTACTGACGTACAACGCAGTCCCAAGTCTGATTGCTTCTCTATTCTTGTTCGCCGTTTCGGCGATGGGTGAAAGCGTGAATGTTGAATCCTTCACTTGGGATTCAATCTCAGCGGTATTTTACCTCGGCTTTGTGGCGAGTGTTGGAGGCATTGTTGCCTACTTTAAACTCGGACAAGTTTCGACGCCGTTCCAAGCGTCTATCTGCTTCCTGATTTTCCCTGTGGTTGCACTACTGATCTCGTGCTACATCAATGGAGAAGTGCTGTCTGAACAGTCACTGGTGATGATGATTCCTCTGCTTTGTGGCATCTTGCTTACTAAGGCTCCAAAAGGAATCTTCAAGTTACGTGGTGGACTAAAAACCGCAAGAAGCTAATCCTACTGAAAGCTAACCCTACCGGAAGCTGACTAGATATTTCCATCTAGCACATACAAAAAAGCTCCAATATCACTATTGGAGCTTTTTATTAGTCTTTATCCAGAGTTAGCGCCAGCTAAACATTCGCACTTCATTGCCCTCTTCGGGCTTCTTAGGGATGTTTAAAGACAACGCCAAAGATACCGCCGCCATCGCAGCACCTATGTAGAAAACCGTTGCAGGGGACGATAACCAAATCACCCCAAATACGACCGGAATAACAACCGCTGCAATATGGTTGATGGTGAAAGAGACACCTGCTGTTGATGCCATGTCGGCAGGATCGGCGATTTTCTGGAAATAGGTTTTGATCGCTAATGCGAGTGCAAAGAACAGATGGTCGACAACATACAGCGCCGCTGCCCATTCCGCGCTTTGTACCAAACCATAACCGACAAACACACCAATCAAACCAACATACTCGAAGATCAGCGCCTTGCGCTCTCCAACCACACCGATAAATCGACCAATACGTTTTGCGAATAAGAAATTAAACAGGTAATTAATTAAGAACAGTAGCGTTACGTCAGCAGCCGAGTAACCAAACTTCTCTACCATGAGAAAGCCAGCAAATACCGTGAAGATCTGTCTTCTCGCGCCACTCATAAAGGTGAGCGCGTAGTAGAGCCAGTAACGCTTTCTCAGCACCAATTTCTTATTTTGTTGTGTCTTGGTTTGAAACTCAGGAAAACCAAAGGTCATCACCAAAACTAAAATAAATCCAATACCGCCAGTAATGCCGTACACCCAAGCAAAATCGAGCTTCAGCTGTTCTAACATCACCCAGATTGAGCCATAAGTAATTAACGAGGCCAACGCGCCAACGGAGATCATTTTACCCAGCATCTCAGGGGCTTCTTCTTTACTCAACCATTGGAGTGACAAAGACTGCTTGAGCGTTTCAAAATAGTGAAAACCCGTCGACATCAAAATGGTGGTCAGCAATAGGCCAGTGAGTGAAGGAAACAAACCGGTAATCGCCGTACCGACCGTGAGCATCGCCAGCGATATCAACATGAAGCGTTGCTCCCGAATGAACGCCAACACAAACACCACGGTAAAGGCCAAAAAGCCAGGGATCTCACGAACGCTTTGCAATAAACCAATATCCGCACCATCAAAGTTCGCTTTCTCAATAACGAAGTTATTCAGCAGCGCCATCCAGCTCGAAAACGCGATAGGGACAACAATTGAAATCAGTAATAAGAAGTTTTGCGGCGTTTTCCAGCTCGCGGTTTTATCGAACATTGACGGACTCCTGTTCGTCTAATTGGTTAAGCACTCGTAAGGTTAGTTGCTCGGTATACGGGTTGATCTTCCAATGCTCAGGGCTCCAACCTTTAACAAAACGTTGAAAATCAGTCCATGCCACGTAAAACATTGGTCGCCATGCAGCTTCTACTTCATCGAACGAAAGGTGTGGTTGATAGTGCATGAGTGCTTCTTTCAAGTGCTGGAAGTAAGCATCCAGCACTTCTGATTCAAGCTCTGCGCAATCTTGCGGCCTAACCGCGCTGCTCATGAACAAGGCCACATCTTTCATCGCACAACCACGCCCAACGTATTGGAAATCAACGGCAGCAGCGCGCTCGCTTTTTAAATCAAAGCAGAAGTTGGCGAGCTTAGCGTCACCATGTACCAAGGTTTGATATGGGCACGCCCTTAATAGATTATCAATGTGCTGCGCTTGGCTCTTAAGCGGTAAATCAGCCAATGCGTTTAACTCGTCAGGCCGAGTGTCTAAATGCCAATATGTGCCGACTTGCCACAATGAAGCTAAATGTTCTTGATCTACATTGATGTGCTTTGCATGAAAGTTAGCGAGCCATTTAAGGCAAGCATCGCGCTGGTTTTGCTCTTCTAGTGTGTAACCAGACGCCAGATCAGACTGAGTATCTTGGATTGCTGAATCATCAAAAGCAGCAAGCACATCAAACTGAGAAGTTAACGGAAAACCGATTTCGGCCAAGTCTTGCATCACAATCAGCCACTCGTGCTCTTGTAACTCACATTGCAGCCCTACAGGTACAGGGCAACGCTCATCCCACTGTTGGGTAAACGACTGATACCACGCGGTCTCAACTTGGTAAGAGTGCACCTTTCGTTGATGAGAAAGTTTGGTATTCCAACCCTTTGGGTGTTCTGCTTTATCTGGCAATGCGACATGTTTAACAATCACACTGTTGAATGAAGAACGCCTGTCTTTAGAAAAAACCAAACGAACTAATTCACCATACCCGCCCCATAGGCTTTGAATTACCTGGACATCAAACCCTTGATGACAACCCAGTGAGGCCGCTATTTTTTGATAAAGCTCATTTTGATAAAACTTTTGTTGATAAAGCTCTGGCTGATTTTGACTTGAATTCGCTATCGGTTGAGCGATATTTTTTGACGATATTGATTGAGACATATACTCGTTACTATGCTTTATCGGATAAAAGGTGTGCCCACTGTGGCTGCCTATTCATATAGTGAATCACATAGCTACAAATCGGTACAATTTTAAAACCTGCTTGTTCAATTTCAGTCAGTACCGACTCCATCATCACCTTACCGAAGCCCTTACCTTGAAGCTCATCAGGAATACGTGTCGATGTGATATGTAGTACATCTCCATCCTTTTGATACTTAACAACCGCGAACTGGTTGGGTGCTAGCTCAACTGTGATCTGGTTCGCATCTTGATCCCATTTTGTTGCCTGCATTCTCAACTCCTGAAAATAATTGATACGACAAACAATAAAAATTTGAAGTATTCATTCCTTGTAATAGACTAACTCAAGCTTATACAAATAGAACTAAGTACTTACAAACAAAGTAAATAACTCTGTGCCATCGGCTTAATAACGAATCAATAAAGATAAAGGCACTCTATAAATCTATGTGAGTACATCTACCTAGTCTATGTAATTGCACTTAATTTATGTAATTGCACCTGCTAAATCTAGCACGTATTTGCCCCTTAATAGCAAGTTACCAATATAACAAACAGACGCATGTTGGCGCATGGAGAACATATAATGAACGCACCACTGAAGAAGCCTTTGGAGCATAATCAGGCACTTCAAGATCCTCGTAACCGCACCGTTTCTACGTTAAATAGCACCGATGCACTGGCTATGATAGAGCACGGTAGTGAACTAACATTAAATGTATCGACTCCAGTTGGTACTAAGTTTCTCGCCACCACCAAATTTATCGGTACACACAGTGATAACTGCATTGTGGTTGAGGTTCCCGACGTATCCAACGACGATCTGAGCTTTTTCTTCCAAGAAGGTTTTTGGATGACAGCTCGTGCGTACTCTCTGCGAGGAGAAGGCGCTCTTATCCACTTTAAAAGCCAAATTCACCATAGGATTGGAGATCCCTTCCCTATACTTGTGCTTTCAACACCAAGCTCGATGCAAGTAACCCAACTGCGTAAAGAGACACGCTACGAGGTGAACTTAGCTTCCAGAATCATCTTCAACGATCAACGAGCAAACTGTGAGATTAGAGACTTATCGAAAAGTGGTTGTCGTTTTGTTACCTCACCTACTTCTCGTGCGATTCAAATTGCCGATCGAGTATCTATTGAAGTTACACCTGAGAACTACAATGGCCCACTTATACCGCCATTGAAAGGCATCATCTGTAATCTCCAAAAATCAACGCACTACGCTCGATACGGGGTAGAATTTGATGATATTGGCCGCTCTAATGCCAAACACTTATTGGCGAAGCTGAAGTTCGATGGCACCAAGCTCTGTTTGCGAAATAGGTAAAGTCATTTAGCACATTGCTTTCACCGAATACCGTAAGCAGACCAGATACAGACGACTTAATAGCGAGCAAAGTCGCAATCAAAAAAGCCATCGATTTTTATGTCGATGGCTTTTTAGTTTTGTTTATTTGTCTATTTGTCTGATTTTCAAACACTTATCTAATTAAAAAGCTAGCTGGGTCTATAGATATTAGACTATTTACGCAGTGCGTTCAGTTTAGCTTGAGCGATACCAAAGATAGTATCGATTGGATAACTACCTTCGTCACTCGCCTCACCGGCGGCTTTGCCTGTAAACAGCTCAATCGCTTCGGTCACATGGTCGATAGCCCAAATATTAAACTCGCCCTTTTCAACCGCTTTTACGATGTCATTACGCAGCATCAGATTGTGAACATTTGAACGTGGGATGATCACCCCTTGCTCATTTGAACGTCCTTTGATTTCGCACACATCAAAGAAGCCTTCAATTTTCTCATTCACACCACCAATAGGCTGGGACTCACCGAACTGGTTCATCGAGCCGGTAATCGCGATGTCTTGACGGTTCGGCTGCTTAGAGAATGCAGACACTACCGCACAGAACTCGGCCATACTCGCGCTATCACCATCGACGCCACCGTACGATTGTTCGAAAGTGATATTGGTAGTAAGCGGTACTTTCGCTGTCTTACCAAATACCGAAGAAAGGTAAGCCGATAAGATCATCACCCCTTTCGAGTGAATACTGCCACCTAGGTCTACGTTTCTCTCTATATCAATCACTTCACCGTCACCATAAGCCGTGGTTGCCGTGATCCGGTTCGGTGCGCCAAACATATGATCAGTCGTACTGAGTACAGACAGCGCATTGACCTGCCCAACCGCCTGACCATCCACATGAATCAGTGTTGTACCGTTGGTGAAGGTTTCCATGACGCTGTCTTGCAGTCGCCCGACACGCATCTGTTGGTTAGATAGCGCTTGGTCGACATGCGTAGCACGAATCAGGTTCGACTTCGCCCCTTTCGCCACGTAGTTTGACTCACGAAGCAGGTTGGCAATGTGTGCCGAGTGCAACGACAACTTACTTTGGTCACCCGCCTGACGAGAACTGTGCTCAATGATGCGAGCAATCGCTTTGCGATCACAATGCAGCATGTTGTTGTCGTGCACGATGCTTGAAATGAAGCGTGCGTAATGCATTTCAGAATCCGCAGTACGCTTCATCTCATCTTCAAAATCGGCCGTCACACGGAACAATTCACCAAACTCCGCATCGTAATGTTGCAGTAGTTGATAAGTTCGATAATCACCAAACAGGATGATCTTAACGTCCAATGGAATAGGCTCAGGATCAAGCGATACCGCCCCCGTTAACGTGACCTCTTTTTCTAATGACGTGAAGCTCAATTGACGCGAACGCAGCGCGCGCTTCAAGCCTTCCCATACATAAGGTTGTTCAAGTACTTTGACCGCATCCATCAGCAAGACGCCGCCATTGGCTCTATGTAAGCTACCTGCGCGGATCAAAGAGAAGTCTGTAAATACGGTGCCTTTGAACGTTGCCGTTTCGACATAGCCAAACAGAGAGTGATAATTCGGATTCTCTTCCACCACGATCGGCAGAGTCTCCTCCTTCTGGCTCACAATCACGTTCACCTTGTAGCGACGTGGCATTTTCTTGTCCAAAGAGGCGGTTGCAACTTCTGCTTGCTCTGTACTCTCTTCTAAGAAAATATCTGCGTTGTCGACAATGTCTTTACGCAGTGCTGTCAGGTACTTTTTAATATCAGGATATTGGCTGTAATCTTGCTTCAACTGCTTGATGAAGTGGGTAATAACATCTCGCGCCGTATCATCATTCAACTTTTGAACTTTCTCTGTGTACGTCTCTTCAAGCTCGGTCAGTTCACGAGAAATGGTCCGCAGCCCGACTTCCAATCCATCAATGGTTTTATCGAATTGATCTTGCTCTTCTGGCGTGAGTAAGTCGAAGCTCTCTTCGGTATGAAGATCATCGCCATTCATCGCGACAAATTGGTAGTCACCCTGAGTCGTGATCGTCAGGTTAATGCCCTTATCTTTTGCTTCTTGACTGATCGCTTCTAACGCCGCTTGTTGCTTAGCGGCCAACTGATTTTTTAATCGGTCAGCGCGGTTAAAGTACATCTCGTTATCGAATGCGAGTGGCATTGCTTTAAGAAGCTTACGCATCAGCTTTTCAATATCTTGCTTCAAACTGCTGCCAACACCACGAGGTAATTTCAGCACCTTAGGTGTACGAATGTCTTCAAAATTCGCGATATAGCACCAATCAAAAAGCTCCTGTACTTCTTGAGGATGTCGGTTTAGGTAGCGCAAGATCATGGTGCGTTTACCAAGACCATTTCGACCTATCGCATAAATGTTGTAACCCTTTTCCTTGATTGACATCGCGAACTCAACGGCCTTTTGTGCGCGTTCTTGCCCGACGATTTCGTCAATTGGAGCCAGTTCTTTGGTCGACTTACATGGTAGCTTATCGAGTTCCGCTACCTTATACAGCTGTTCTGTATTGAGTCTTTGCATCGCCATCGCCGCCTCCTTAGTCCTTCATTACTTGGGTGTAGATAAAATCAGTGTAGATGTAATTACCTATAAATTTAGTGACTTACGCTGCACAGCTGTTCAACTGAACAAATAACACTCAATTTACCCCGTTTTTAGCAATAACGAGAGATTTAATTCACCAACTTAGCATGTGAATGATTTTAATTTGCAATTGATAATAAATATCATTAACATTTTAGGATGTTTAAAATTAAGGATGTGGACATGGAAATTGAACGCTGCTGGATGCACTACCTAAAAGCTGAACAGTTAATGGAACAAGGTCATTGGCCCGAAGCACAGCGCCTCTATAATGATGTTCTCACCTCTCTTCCTCATCACATCCAAAACGCGGCATACCAAAGTGACATCAAACCCTGCCAGTTTGCTTGCTTAATTTCAGGCCTTAGAGACGCCAGTGTCGCTCAATCAGAGATTCTCAATCGTTTAGGGCAACAGCAACAAGCCTTCGACACCTTGAACCAATCTTATGCATTGATGCAATTTATCTCTCTTGAGGGTACAGAGTTGATTCAACGTACCTTTAGGTTATTGGAAAAGCAGAGCGAAGATTTACTCAATCACCTGATCGCATTTTGCAGTGCTCAGCGCAGCTCACATTGGATGCTCGAGCTAGAACAAATTCAACGCGCTCATCACCATTTTGGGCAACTTAAAACCACTTCAGAAGTTCAATCTTCACCTAATGTCTTAAATTGATAAGGATATATCATGTCGGACCGGGCCATTCTTAAAGTTAACAATCTCTCCGTTAAATTCATAACCAATGATGGAATCATTGATGCGGTAAAAAAGATTAACTTTACTCTTAATTCTAGTGAAACCTTGGCCATTGTTGGCGAATCGGGTTCAGGTAAATCTGTCTCTTCCAACGCTTTGATGCGTTTGCTCCCTGATAACGCCATCATTGATGCTCAATCGGAAATCGAATTTGAAGGTCAGTCGATACTAAAAAAGACTGAACGAGAGATGCAGTCAATTCGTGGTGACAGGATCGGAATGATCTTTCAAGAACCAATGACATCTCTAAACCCATATCTACGCGTGGGTACACAAGTGGCTGAAGCCATTATGTGTCATCGTAATGTATCGAAATCTCAAGCGAAACAGCGTGTGCTTGAGCTTTTCAACCTTGTACACCTACCAATGCCAGAACAGGCATACAACAAATACCCACATGAATTTTCAGGCGGCCAGTTGCAACGCATCATGATCGCAATGGCTCTGATCAATGAACCAGACATTCTGATTGCAGACGAACCGACTACGGCTTTGGATGTGACGGTTCAGGCTGAAGTGCTCTCTCTTATCAAAGAGATTCAAAGCAAGATGGGCATGGCGATTTTATTCATTACCCATGATCTCGGTGTAGTGAAACACTTTGCCGACCGAGTACTCGTGATGTGTAAAGGGGAATTGGTCGAAGAAGGACTCACTCAAGAGCTATTCGAAAATCCTAAGCACGATTACACACGCATGCTGATCAACTCAATTCCGAAAGGCGCTAAGGTTCCTGTAGAAGCATCGGCGCCAGAGCTACTGTGTGCCGATGATATCCGTGTTCAATTCTTAGTGAAATCTCACTTCATTAAGAGTAAGAGTCAATATTTCGAAGCTGTAAAAGGCATCTCATTGACCCTAAAACAAGGTGAAACGTTAGGCATTGTTGGTGAATCTGGATCAGGTAAATCAACACTAGGACGCGCACTGATCGGCTTGCTGCCAAGTACCGGACGTATTGTTTACAAAGGCCAAGATGTGAGTTTGTTAACCGATAAAGAACGTCACAAGCTCAAGAAAGATGTTCAGATGGTATTCCAAGACCCTTATGGTTCTTTATCACCACGCATGACTGTTGGGGAAATCATCACTGAAGGTTTAACGGTACATCAACCTCATCTATCCAAGAAAGAAAGATTAGAACGAGCTCGCAAAGCATTGATTGAGGTTCGCTTAGAACCAAATTCAATTAACCGCTATCCACATGAGTTCTCGGGCGGACAAAGACAACGTATTGCGATTGCTCGCGCGTTGATTCTTGAACCATCTTTCATTCTATTGGATGAACCGACTTCAGCACTCGATCGCTCTGTACAGCTCACTGTGATTGATCTGCTGAAAGACATCCAAGCCAAGCACAATATCGGCTTCCTGTTTATCAGCCATGACCTTTCGGTAGTCAAAGCCTTATCGGATCGTGTTTTGGTAATGCAGAAAGGTGAAGTGATGGAAGAAGGCGCTGCAGAAGAGATTTTCAATGCGCCGAAAAACGACTACACCAAGAAACTCATCGCTGCGTCATTCGACTTAGAAAATAAATCGAAAAAAAATGCCGCGTAAAGGGAACTAATCAAGATTAACAGCGTCTTATAAGTACATTCTGAATAATCTCGATACTCAAAATAATTGGAGTTGCAGCTAGGCAACAAATAAGTTCAGCCCTATGAGCATAGGTGTTCTATGTAATTTGGGTGAACTTAGGCAGTTAACAACGCTGCGGCTTCAAATATGAAGAGTAGAATGGGTTTCACTCTAGAATGGATATAGCAAAACTGGTTTGGCCGCCAAAAGAAAAATGTCGCATGGATGCGGCATTTTTCGTTTCTGGCGTATATGAAAAATCAACTCAATGATTCGAGCCAGTGATTATGAAGGTCTGCTCAAGTTGACGGACTTTAAACAGGGTTAGCTGATAGTCGGGTCACTACAGCAGAGCGCTAACTCGTTTTTGGACAGAAACACGTTAGAATTTAAGTTCTAACGTGCTCTAGATAGATTAGAATAAGTATCTTGAAACCTTAAACGATTGTTACGCAGTTGGTACATCACTAAAGCGAATGATCGCAAACAAATAGCGCCCTTCTTGAGTAGATGCCCAAATCTCCCCGCTTTTACCAAGCGATTTCCTTGCGTATCCATGCTCAGAAAGCCATAAGAGCGATTCTTTGACTTGATTCCGAGAGAGGTTGGTCTCTTTAGATAAGCCTGAAACATAGCGCCATGTATATTCGTGGTTTTGTAATGCGCTCAGGACACTTTTAGTATTTTCAGGCACTAGATCTACGTTGGGCACCTGTGCCTCTGCTTCATCTACTTCTTCAGTTGGTGCTTCTGTTTCTTTTTCCAATATAGCTTCGAATTGATCTACTTTTAGCTGAGCTTCAACTCCACCTGCTTTGAAGCTCTGAAATTTTTCTAGATTTGCAAACACAAGCCCTAAGAAGCCAGCCACAATGGTTAATCCCATTTCCGTAGGTTTACTTTCGTAACCAAAATATAGAGAGGTTATTAACATAACGAATGCTGATACAGCCTGTAAGGCTTTACTCGATTCACTCTTAAATTTATCGTTATACATTTTCTTTCAACGTGCTAGAGAAAAACAGTTTAATGTAAGCTTCTACTTTATCTACTTCTTCATCAAAGTACACAATATCACCACTATCAAGCTCAATTTTTAAACTAGATACATCAAAGTCTTTAGAGAAAGCTGAAGAAAATGCACCTTGATGTCGTTCTGTCTTTGTAACTACAGGTTTATACATTGTAATGCCACGATGCTTACTGCCATTGGCAATATCTTGCATGTAGCTAAGAGCAGGGCAGGAGCTTTTCATGAAATTTTTAAAATCTCGTTCCTTTGGATATGCAGCAATTAATGAAGGATATTCTCGATAGATCCACTCTACTACGTGCCATGAAAAAATTGCACAGATTACCGCAGAGCCAGAAGATAGTGGTTCTTTACGATATTCTCCTGCTAAGCGAGAAAATTCGTGAAATAGATCTTTTGAATTTTTAATATCAAATGAATAGCTCAACTTTACCTCCCAAATGTATAACAGCAATACTAGGCAGAATGATTCTGCAATAAAATACAAAAATTTTCTAGATAGCGTAAATTAATGTGCCAAGTTGCAAGTCATGTATGCGTAACCAGTTAAAGTTTAATGAAAAACTATCACTGTTATCGTATGTATAGAAAATATACTTGGTTGCACGGTGTCCTTCGTTCAGTGAGTTTTAGTGGGTTAGTAAATTTGGTCACATAGTTAGATTAGAAAAAGTAAGTCAGATGAGGCTTTGATGAAGTATGTGTTGAGCCAGTCAAAACAAAGAAGGGGGCAAAAGTGATTTAGCTTACATGCCCCGTATTACTTGAGATGATGAAAAACCAATCAATCTTTATTGTAAATTATCAGAACTAGCTGAACATAAAGGCTGAGAACAAATCCGAATTTTTCGATAAGTAGTGATTGAATTAACTTTGGGGATTAAAAAACGCCCAGTTAAGGGCGTAGTAGAGTCAATCGTAAAGTTCAAAGCCCAGATCATCAATAATTGACAACGTCACCGGTCCCAAGTCATCACCATTAGCCATTAACTCTTTAGGCATTGGCGGAATAGTTCGGCCTTTAGAATCCTTACCGCGTTTGTCGTCAGTCCCATTGATGTAATCGTATAAATGACCGCCGTCGGAAAATGGCAAGCATTCATAATCTCTATTATAAGCTTCATTATAGGCAGTAACTGCTTTGCTGGTTTCCATACAAAAACCTTTACCAGCAATCTCTTTTGAATCGTCTATAAACCCGTCACTTGAAGTTCCAACGCCAAGAATATGCGCAAATTCATGCAAAATAGTTGGCTTATAGCTTTTGGGATCAAAATCAGGCTCATGGAGGTCTGAGCTAATCCAGATAATGCCTAATGAGGGGATATTGTCTTCATACTCTTCTACTGCCGCTAAGCCGTACTCTTCCACATCATCTGACACAATAATTTCAATGTTAATTGTGTGCTGATCTTTTCCATCAACCTTTTTGATTATGCCTAGCCATTTGTTAGCGGCTTCAATGTAGCGTTCTTTGTCATACTTAAAGTCCAAATCAAAGTTAAGGACAAAAGTTAAGTGATCATTTGATATAACTTCTTGGGAATAGTATTCAGGATAAAACTCAGAATCCTGACTGTAACTGACTGACGATAAAAAGGACAAAATGAGAGCTAGAGTTAATTGTTTCATTCGAAAACCTATAATAAAGCCGTCTAGGATGAAGGCTAAGTAGTGACGTTTAACTTGGTTGGATATTACAGTATTTATAGCTCTACAAACGTAAGCACACGTAACACCTCAATATTGGTGCACTACAAACTGATCGACTAGTTCAGAGTTAGGTTTATTTTAATTATCTCACAGCTAAGTTAGCTCGTAATTCAATCCCCATGTTAAACAATGTGAGCGCGTAAATATCAGCAGCGAGAGCGATAGCTTTACTCAGCGGTATTCCTGCACCACGGTTCGCACTGACATCAATACGAATCATCACGGGCGTACCACCTTGAGGCTTGTCTTGAAATTAACGATACAAAGACTTGGTCGACTCTCTGACGATTAAATCAATGGGGGGCAACCTTGCTTCATGCCGCTCGCCAGATAACAAGTTCAAGATCGACTGAGCACACACTTCACCAATCTCTTCAATCGGCTGTCTCAGCGTCGTCAGTGCTGGCGTGAAATACTTAGACGTAGGCAAGTCATCAAAGCCAATCACAGACACATCTTCTGGCACTTTATAACCGTGATCATGCAATGCCTTAATCGCGCCGTAAGCGGTTTGGTCATTGGCCGCAAACAAGGCTGAGAAGTGAATCTTTGACTCTATCAACTCTACCGTTTTCTCGTAGCCAGATTCACTACTGAAATCACCTTGTTTAACAAGTTTTGGCATTACTTTTATGCCCGCCTCTTGAAGTGCCTTCTTATAGCCTTCAAAGCGATTACCTGCATCAGGCTGGCTTGATAAGCCCTTGATGTGAGCAATGTTCACATGCCCTTGTTGCAGTAAATGTAAGGTTGCCATGTAGCCGCCCAACACGTTATCAATGTTGATGGAGCGGACGTTATTCTCAACAAAATCGTAGCCAACCATCACGATAGGAATGTCTTGTGCATACTTGGAAATCTCTTCCTGAGTAATGCTTCCTGTAACGATGATCATGCCATCCACGTTACTTTTTGCGAGATACTCCAACGCGTGCATTTCTAGCTTTTTCTGCCAATGCCCTGTTGCGATCACTAATGAATAGCCTTGAGCGATCAGCGTTTTTTCCATGTCGTTGAGGATACGACTGGTGTAGGGGCTATCAGGGTGTTGCACCAAGACACCAATAGTGAGCGAGCGTCGGTTGGTGTTTTCTTGCATTTGGAAGTTAGGCTTGTAGCCCGTGTCTTTAATGGCTTGCTCAATGTTTTGGCTTTTATCGTCAGACACATAAGTGGTTCGATTAAGGAAGCGAGACACGGTACTGGGAGAAACACCAGCCAGTCTTGCTACATCGTATACTGTTGTTTTTTTTGTTTTAGTGCGCATCTCGAATCCCTAATCAAGTGACATTCGGAGAGCTTTAAGCTCCCCATCAGTTTCTACCTGCATACCACTGCTTTCGTTAAAACTCGTATCATTAAGTTAATACAAATAGGCGAAGATCATACCCGGTCTGAAGTAACGACCAGCCGTATATTTCAAGCCAGTACTCAGTAACCATTTGTGTAAGCCTGCCAGCTTTTCTAACGGAATTTCACCGCCCACCATTTTAACAAAATTATCAGTATCTTTCGTCAAGGTTGGATTAATCCGACCGTCAGACAGCACACAGTTTTGAAATTTAAGTACACTTAGCCAGTTTTTCGCATCATTTTGCGTCAATTTGAATGCTTCTATAAGATCTTCCTCATGGACAGACACAGAGCAATTGAACCCTTCTGGCGCTGCAAATGGAATTTTTGAATAGTCATAGAGTGCGGTATACACGGTATCCATCAATGTTTCTGCTTGCTGGTTTTTACCTGCCAGACTCAACGCCGTTGCGACACTAAACTGCACACCAATCCACACATCTTGAGCTTGGAACGCTTCATGCGGTGAACCATCGGCCAACGTCATATTCGCAACCCCAAGCTTAGGGCTGTTAATCTCAAAGTTGTGCTTATAAACATAGTCTAGTGCGCGTTGGATGTTCTCTTGCGGAAAAATACCCTCGAGTCCGATGAGCTTTAGATAACTGTCAGCCAACAAGGCATCACCAAAACTGTTATCGGAATCAGGCACTAAATCTAAGTATTCTTGTGTAAAGGCTTGAGGCGCCGCCTCACTCAGCAAGCGTTTCTTAGAGACTCTTTGAGATACCTTACTGATGCTGATGGAAGTATCCGTTTCATTGAGATAGGTATTGAGCGTGTTCTTGTCAGCAATCGCATCGCCAGTCAATGAAAGTCCTAAGGTTTCCAGAGCTTGATAGCCCGCACCGGTTAGATGCTTGGCTTGAACTGGCGTCACGAAGAAGTGGTAGTAACCCTCTTTGTCATCCCACAAGCTTTGCTCAACGGTTGCCAACGCCTTTTTAGAACGTGTTAAGTAACCGTTAGCTTGCTCGCTTTCACCCATCAATTGTGCAAGTTCACTCGCCGCTTGCAAGCCAGCAACCCAAAGGCTCGCGCAGTAAATTGAAATGCCATGAGAAGCTAGGTTATCAAAGGTATCGTCTGTGCCTCGGGTTAGTGGTAAATCGTCACCTTCAGCGATCAAATTCGATAAGAAATCGATGCTTTCAGTTACTGCTTGCCAGCACTCTTTAACCACAGAGATATCTTGGGTGTTTTGATAATGGCGGTACACCATCAGAATGTATTTCGGCGCTAGGTCCTTCCATTCTTTCACGTTGTGCCAGCTGTAAGCATCTGGCTGGATGTCGAATGGGCTGCCCAAGTCGTGGATCACCGCACCTCGAATGGCACGCACGCCTTGGTACTTGTCATCAATCAATTCGGCATTAGGCGTCGCTTCATATTCCCAGTATCGGCGCTCGGTAAAGTCTTCTGCCAAAATGGCTTTCGAGAACTCTTTCATCACACAGCCATCAAGCTCAGGCAACAAATAAAGCAGTGAGAATGAGCCGTAGAAATACACATCCAGCGAGTTAAAGAATGGGTAGTCGACACACTCTTTCACCAAGAATTTATCTTCTTTGTCCCATACCGTTGATTCCGCTAGGAAAGACAATGAGTTCATTGCCATCGTCGCATAACGCAATGCCGATTCTGGCTGCGATATCTTGCTTTGAGCTTGTTCGAGGAAAGTTGTTTGTTGTTCGACGATCTGCTGCTCAATGGTTTCGAGCTTTGGCAACATGTCTTCTAACATCGGTAATGCAGGCTTTACTTGCGGGTAGAATTGCGTGTAAGCCTTATCTGAGTGCCAACCATTAAGCATGACTTTGCTGTGCGCCATGACCTGTGCAAAACGCAGGTCAACAGACTCGCCAGGTTCCAATTCAACCAGAACCACCACCAATGCGCTTAGAGCTTCACGCCCTGTGTAGATACCGGTTTGGAACTCAGTGTTTGTGCGGCCTGTTTTCAGTGCGAACTCTGTTTGCTGAGCACTCTTAGAGGTGTAAAGCGTTGGCTTCACAGAAATCGAGACCTTGCCAGATTTCGTCAAATGGTTATCCGCTTGAACACCAAACACCACTTCGCCTTCAATATCGCTCTGATAAGGCGACTGGCTAGAAAGCTGAACACCGGTAAAGCTGTGACTTTCGCCTTTTAAGTTAACCACTTCATGCTGCTGAGCGGTCGGATTTTGAGATAAGGTACAAGCCGAATCTTGAATGCCATCACGACCTTTTTGATAGGTTGAACCAATCAAGTTTTGTAGCGGTTGAGCAAGCGTAATCACGCGCGTTTGCGATGAATTATTGGTTAATTCGAAGTGATTCCAGTGCATAGGTAAAGAACAAAGTCGTTTGTTCTCTTTAACGATCGGAGAAACTACCTTACGCTTTATATTAATATTTTCGAAGCTATTGTATTTATATTCAGCCAATGGATATAAAGCTTGATATTCTATATCTCTGCCATTAACACTATCTATGTGATTATTATCACCCGCGGTAAGCGATAATAACTTCGTTGTATCATTTGTTAATAAACCATTAAAGAAATCTAAGGCTACATATAATTGACAAATAGTTGAACCTGAATCTTCTTCAATCAACAATTGAGTCTTATTTGAAAATTCAACGTTCCATTTTGTAAAGTTAGCTTTATTTTCTTGGTAGAATCGACCATTTTTTAATGCTGCTTGAATGAGACTAATCGCATTCGACATTTCTCTACTTTCAATCTTTTTGCCATCAAACAAAGCAGGATAGAAGTTCAGGTGAACGCTTAGCTCTTGTTCATTAAAAACTTGCAGCGTGTTGATGGTTGGCACATTCATCACAGAAGCATAAAAATCATTAAAATTAATAACTTGCTCTGAACAATCGACAAATATCCCCGGAATAAAGCTGAAATTTGGTGTTTTCCCGTTTGGCGTCAGTGTAAATGTGTTACCAATTCCGCCCACCGCCATACCGGTATTTTCTGGTGTGGTAGAAATTGGCGTGTACCAAGGTTGAATAAATTCAACTGCATCACCTTTTTTACATAAGTGTTCCGAATTTCCTGAGTAGCTCGTATATGGAATTTTATTATTCATTTTAAAACCGCCATTGAATATTTTTTTCTTCTTGTTAATATCTTTTCAAAATGGAGACATCAACATGTTTAAAATTATAAATGAAAAATTTGGAAATATTGACTCTGTCACATTAATAAACCACCAACATGGTATAGAACTTCAAATAATCAATGGATTTGGTGCTGTTATTAATAAATATACCGTAAATAACAGTCCATTCTCTTTTATTTGTGGCTATCAGAATTATGATGAACTGATCAACCAACATCCGTTCTTTTCCCGCAGTGCTAAATTATTCCCTTTTCCAAACCGTTTAAACTTAGGTCGTTACAGTTTCGATAACCAAAACCATCAACTCCCAGCTAACTTTCCTTGGTCTGATCACGCCGTACATGGCATGCTCTACAACCAACCTTTTTCAATCACAAACAGCATAGCCACCGAAGAATCCGCTAGTGTGACGTTGCAGTATCAAACGTCATCTTTGCATCCTGCTTTCCCGTTTGCGTTCAACCTTGAAGTCACCTTCAGTATCGATATCACGGGTAAACTCACTTCCTCAACGACCGTTTCTAATCTTGGTGATTCTGCATTCCCATTTGGTGATGCTTGGCACCCTTATTTCTCACTCGGCACTGAGCTAGCACAATGTGGACTCGCTATGTCGCCTTGCTCTGAGGTCATCCACGAAAACGACCTACCCAATGGTGAAAAACTGGCTTTTGACTGTTTGTCTTTGGGTGATTCACTCACCAATCAAAGCTTAAATCACTGCTTTGAATTTGATTCCAAGACAACCAACCAACTTGCGTTTACACGCTCAGATTCGTCTGCCGCTATTCGCTATCAACAAGATGCAAGCTACCCATTCGTTCAGCTTTACACGCCGACTAGCGAACAAAGTATTGCAATAGAACCAATGACTTGCCCAGCTGATGCATTCAATAACCAGATAGGCTTATTGACGCTTAGCCCGAACCAATCTCAGACCTTTACTTGGCAATGCCAAGCCAGCTATCAACCACAGTGATGCAACCAAAATAAAGCGACACTAAAGAGAAACCAAAAAGCAATAAAGGGCGCATAAAGCGCCCTTCTCTTTGTTAACCTAAAATCACCTCGATGGTGTGCTCACCAGAGGTAAACACTGGCGCTTTATTACCTGAAATCAGGTCACCATTTACCTTCATTTCAACCACACCCTTACACACGTTATTCGGGTTAGTGACATGAATATGGTATGTCGCACCACGGAATTGACGGCGGACTTTGAACTCTGGCCATTCTGCCGGAATACATGGGTCCACCAGCAAGCCATCCACTTCAGGGCGAACACCCAGAATCCATTGCGTACCCGCAACGTATGTCCAAGATGACGTACCTGAAAGCCATGCATTTCGGCCTAAACCAAATTGCTTATGTTCATCACCCAAAATGTTTTGTGGGTAGCAGTAAGGCTCAGATTCGAAGGTATCGATGTCGTCGTTCTTAGAAGCTGGGTTGATTTGACGGTAGTACTCGTAAGCACGTTCACCGTTGCCCATCTTCGCTTCTGCGATCATCACCCAAGGGTTAGAGTGCAGGAAGATACCGCCGTTCTCTTTTGCACCTGGTGGGTAAGTTGAAACACCACCTAGCTGTGGATCAAATCCGTTGTAACCAGGAGTTGAAAGCTTAATGCCATTCGCTGTATTCAGCTTGTTGTAAACCGAATCTAGAGCTTGAGTTGCACGTTCTTGAGTCGCGAAACCAGAGATAACAGGCCAGCTTTGACCGTTAGTGTAGATCTGCCCTTGCTCGTTTTTATGAGAGCCGATTGGTAAACCTTGCTCATCAAAGTAACGAACAAACCATTCGCCATCCCAGCCACATTCATTGACTGTGCTCTGCATCTGTTGGTACTGATCTTTAAACTTAGCCGTCAGTTGCGCTTCACCACGCAGGTCACACAAGTCCAACATGTCGAGCAATGCTTTGCCGTACATGTTCGCCACCATCATCGACTCAGCACCCGTTGGCAGGTTCACCGTGTCGTTCCAGTCAGCAAAACCTAACAGCGGTAGGCCGTGCTCGCCAGTATTGGTGTAGGTAAATTCAATCGCGCGGCACAGGTGGTTCCAAACCGTTCCCGTTTCGATTGGGTTGCCCGCTTTGTCTTTTTGATAGAACGGGATCTCTTTGTTCAAGAAGTCTGCATTGCCCGTTTCTTTCACATATTGCGTCACCGCGTAGATGATCCACAGGTGATCATCACCGTAGTAATCAGGGCGATCTTCCTCTTCACGTGAGTCACCCGCGTTCGCTTCCATCGTTGATGGGAAGAACTGATGCATCGCAGAACCGTTGGTGTTTTGCACAGATAACAGACGCTCAATGAACTCACGCGCTTCTTCTGGCATGTGAGTAATTACGCCTAACGTATCTTGCGAAGAATCACGGAAACCAATGCCACGTGCGCCATAGCCAAGCTGGTACAGAGACAGGTAACGAGACCAGTTTTTGGTGGTGTGACACTGACGTGGGTTATGTACATTAAGCATTGAGTTCATTGCAGGATCTGGCGTTTCAACCTGAACTGCTTGTAGGTAACCATCCCAATGTTCAGCCAGTTCAGCGAAAGCTGAATCAACCACTTGATGGTCACGATATTTAGCCAGCAGAGGCAATGCTGCTTCTAGGCTCTGTTCTTGCGCGATTTGTACAATCGTACGTTCTGTCTGCTCTGGAGATAACCAACCTAGGCGCAGGTTAAGTGCACCAATGTTGTCGCCACGTAAACACTCAGTATTGCCTAATTCATCATTGTTTAGTGCTTGTGGCGCTGCCCATGTACCGTAGCCCAAATTACCTAGGAACGATTGGCGATCACCATCAAAAGACGTCGCAGGGCGATCCGCTGTCATCAAGTTCACCGCGTAGTCACGCTTCATGAAAGCATACTGCTCAAGCACGGTATGACCCGACTCTTGCTGGTGTGCTTTTAGCGTCATGGTTTGTGGAACCCAGTCCGCATTGAGTAGCTGTTTAAGCGCATCGAAGTGTGTAAATTCGTACACAGGCACCACATCAACGTGCAGTGCTTTGTCTGAAATGTTGGTGACTTTGATGTCTTGCAGCAGTACTTGGTCAGCTTTTGGTACAAAGAAAGTCGCTTCACAACGCACACCAAAGGCTTCTGCAATGATGGTGGTGTAAGACAAACCGGTGTGGTTTTCAAACTTATCCAACGGCTTCAGAGTGGGTGTGTAGAAAGGTGAGAATATTTCTACGTTGCCCGCTTCATCACGTACCTTGAGGTACATTGTCGAACCTTTGAAATCTGAGTTTGGCAGTTGAGCAATGTACTTGGTGATACGGTTGAGCGCAGGATCACCTTTGCACAGTAGTACGCCGCCGTTGCTATCGACAATGCCACCGAAATCTAATGTGCCGACATAGTTACACCATTTGATCGGCGTGCACGGTGTAGTTGCTACGTATTCTTTGTTTTTATCGTCAAAATATCCGAATTTCATCATCACTATCCCTAGCCCCTCCCAACTCAGGAGGAGCCAAAACAATTTGTCGTAAGTTGGTTGGTGTCAGCTCAATGACTGATTTAAATTGGACTGGCTAGCTCGCTAGCGAGTTCTCACTTAGAGCATCGAACAAGTGGAATGCATCCAAATCCAAGTAAAGCGTCAGATCTTTTACATCCACTTCAGCCGCTTGGGTTTCAACCATCAGCGGTTGACCGCCAATTTCTGTTTTCAGAAGAATGCTTGCGCCCAGTAATTCCTTGTCTTTGATTTTCACAGGGAATGGCAGCACGCGGTCGTGATCAACTTGCTCGGCACGTAGGTGAATGTCTGTTGGACGAACACCAAAATGCAGCGCTAAGTTTTTAGATGCCAGAGACTTAAAGCGCTCAGGCAGTGGGATATGAACATCACCGATTTCAACGAAGTACTCGCCTTCTTTTTCAATCAGTTTTGCTTCCAACATGTTCATTGACGGGTTACCAATGAATTGCGCGACAAACTTGTTTGCAGGACGCTGGAACACCTCGGTTGGTGTACCAACTTGAGCAACATAACCATCTTTCAGGATCACGATGCGATCCGCCAATGTCATCGCTTCGATCTGATCGTGGGTTACGTAGATCGTAGTGGTTTTAAGTTCACGGTGTAGGTGTTTGATCTCTTCACGCATCACGCCACGAAGTTTTGCATCTAGGTTAGATAACGGCTCATCAAACAAGAAAACCTTCGGCGTACGAACCATCGCACGGCCCATTGCCACACGTTGGCGTTGACCACCAGAAAGCTCTTTTGGCTTACGGTTGAGTAGTGGGTCAAGCTCTAGCATTTTTGCGGCTTTTAGCACTTCTACGTCGATTTCAGCTTTAGGCATGCCTTTCAGTTTTAGCGCAAAGGCGATGTTCTCGTAAACCGTCATATGTGGGTACAGAGCGTAGCTTTGGAATACCATCGCCAAGTCACGGTCTTTCGCGTCGACTTTATTCATCAATTTACCGCCAACCACGATGTCACCCGAGCTGATACTTTCAAGGCCAGCAAGCATGCGTAGCGTTGTCGATTTACCACAGCCAGATGGGCCAAGGAAAACCACGAACTCACCGTCTTCAACCGTAAAATCAAACTCTTTGACGACTTCAACATCACCGAATGATTTTTTGATGTTCTTAAATTCTACTTTAGCCATTATCTGTTCTCCTCAGCGCGCTCTAGCAGCATATTTCGGTACGCAATTGCGCTCTGTTTCAATGTTCTTTCTTGGGTGGTGTAGTCAACATGGACAATGCCAAAACGCTGGCAGTAGCCGAATGCCCACTCAAAGTTATCCATCAGGCTCCAAGCGAAGTAACCATCAACTTTCACACCGGCTTCAACCGCGTTGTGAACCGCTTCGATATGACCTTGGAAATAGCGAACACGTTGGTCATCCATCACTTGTCCGTTAACACGCTCGTCGTTGCCTGCAGCACCATTTTCTGTGATGTAGATAGGTGGCATATTTTCGTAGCGAGCATCTAGTCTTACCAATAAATCGGTTAAACCTTGTGGGTTGATCTCCCAGCCAATGTAAGTGTGTTCAGCTTCAGTTTGTTTCACCGATTCGATGTCGCCATTCTCGTTAAAGCGAGCGACATTGCGTGTGTAGTAGTTGATGCCGATGTAATCAACCGGAGCACTGATGATGTCTAAGTCACCTTCAAGGATCATCGGCATGTTCATCGCTTGGCGTTCAACCACTAGCTGTGGGTACTCGCCTTTTAATACTGGGTCGATGAACCAGTGGTAGTTCTCCGCTTCGCAGTAATCTGCTGCCCCTTGATCTTGTGGCGTCAGCGGGTAAGCCGGGGTCGCGTTGAATACCACACCATGCTTCGCGTGAGGTGCATTCTTGCGAAGGATCGGCATTGCCAAACCGTGTGCCAGCATTAGGTGGTGAGACGCTAGGTAGCCCTCTTTTTCGCCCTTGATACCTGGCGCGTGTTCGCCCCAGCGGTAGCCTAGGAATGCAGACACAAACGGTTCATTCAGCGTGGTGTACACATCGATGTTGTCACCAAAGTATTTGCTCACCACTTCTGCGTATTCTGCGAATTTGTAAGACGTTTCGCGGTTTAGCCAGCCGCCTTTATCTTCAAGGTATTGCGGAAGATCCCAGTGATACAGCGTCACATATACCTTCATTCCACGAGCATGACACTCATCGATGATCTGACCGTAAAACTCTAGACCTTGCTGGTTGACGACACCGTCTTGTGGCAGGATGCGCGGCCATGCAATAGAGAGACGGTAAGCATCAACGCCTAAGCCTTGAATCATCTCGATATCTTGTTGCCATAAGTGGTAGTGGTCACACGCCACATCACCATTGTCGCCGTTATCGACCTTGCCCGGCGTCTTACAGAAAGTGTCCCAGATAGACGGTGTACGACCGCCCTCTTCAACGCCGCCTTCAATTTGGTATGAAGATGTCGCGACACCGAATACAAATTCCTTACTGCGTAACTTTGAATCACTTGGAAGTTGATATTTATTCATTGTTATAACCCTTAAACCTAACCTTTGACTGCGCCGGACGTTAAACCACTGATCATCTGTTTCGATGCGAACAAGTAAGTAATCACGAGCGGTAAAATAGAAATTGTGGTACCTAGCATTACCGCGCCCCATGGCGTATTCGGAATACCTTGAACACTTCGAAGTGCTTGCGTAATAACATAGTTATCTGGGTTGTTTAGCACCACTAGAGGCTGCATGAACATGTTCCAGAAGAAAACGAACTGCACGATAGCCAATGTTGCGAGTGCAGGCTTCATCAGTGGCAGTACCACGCTCCAGTACGTTCTGAACTCACCAGCACCATCCAATTTCGCCGCTTCAAGTAGCTCTTTTGGAATCGATGCAATCACGTGCTGACGCATCAAGAAGATGCCAAATGGTGTGGTGGTGAACGGTAGCCATACCGCCATGTGGTTATCCAACAAGCCTAAGAATTTCACGATCATGAAGTAAGGGATCAAGCTAAGCACAGGCGGAATCGCCATTGAGCCAACCAGCATGCCGAACAACACGTTCTTACCGCGGAACTTAAACACAGCAAACGCGTAGCCACCCATGCTACAAAACAGCAGCGAGATGGTGGTACCTAAGAAAGCCACGTAAATCGAGTTAAACATCGCTTTCCAAAACGGCATGATTTCAAGCAATTTGGCGTAGTTAATCGCCAGGCTATCGCCAATCGCAAAGCTAATGCCCGTGCCGAAAATTTCAGAACGGTCACGCGTTGATAGCAGTGCCGACCATACAAATGGAAAGACTGTAATTAGCGCTGAAACAACCAATAAGATACCTAGCATGACCATCAAGATCTTAGTCAGAATAAACATGCTGCGTTCGCTTGGTATCAGTCCACTTAGTGGTGAGGTATTTGTCTTAATTGATGTCGACATCTTAATGTTCCCCTAAGCCTTTCTTACCGAAGAGTAAAAATTGAACCAATGTACAAGTCGCGATGAGTGCAAACAGTAACCACGAGATAGCAGATGCTGTGCCCATTTCTAGCCATTCCCAACCCACTTTGTAGAGGTACATCGAGATAGTTAAACCAGATTGGCCAGTACCACCTGTACCACGTGTTAGTACGAACGGTTCTTCAAACATTTGCAGGTTACCGATGATGGTCATCGTGATAGCAAAGAAGATGAATGGACGAATCATTGGTAGCGAAATGTTCCAGAAGCGGCGGAAGGCATTGGCACCATCCATACGTGCAGCTTCTAAGATGTCTTTAGGAATCGTCATTAAACCCGTGGTGTAAAGGACGATGTTAAAACCGGTGTATTTCCAGAAAACCATGATTGCGATAGACGGCTTCACCATAGTGGCATCGTCTAACCAACGGATTGGTTGAAAATCGTTAACCCAAGCAAATGCCCAACCAAACAGCGTGCTATCGGCCAGAGCCATCAGCGTTTGGTTAATAATTCCTGAGTTAGGAGAGTACATATTGAAGAAAATCAGTGACGCTGCGACCGTTGATGTAATGAACGGTAGAAAGTACGCCGATGTTAGCCAGTGACGCATACGGTCACCCATTGAAACCAACATGTAAGCGACTGGAATAGCGACTAAATGCTGAGCCACGCCTGAAGTGATTGCTAGCCAAAGCGTGTTCTTCAATGAACGCCATAGCCATGGGTCCGTTAAAGCAATGTGATAGTTCTCAAAACCAACGAACTCCATCGCATCCATGCCTCTTACTGGGTTCCACTCGTGAAACGACAGGTAAACAGAGAACAACAGCGGGAAGATCCCAAATACAGAAAAAATGATCAGAAACGGCAGAAGAAATCCATACGGTGTAAGCGCTTTCAAATTTAGACGAGAAAAAAGGCTTTTGTCCGCAGGTTCTATCGTTGTGCTCGCTGTATGATTCATAGTAACGACCTCTTAAAAAGGAAGCGCGTTATCCACGCTTCCTCACTTACTTAAAGTAAAAACCAATTAAAGATTACGCGTGCGACGCTTGATTAGACGCTCTGCCTCTTTAAGCGCAGTCTTGATGTCTTTGCCTTCATCAAGTACTTCCATCAATGCGTTCTCTAAGATAATAGAACGTGCAACGTGGTCGCCTTGTGCTGGAGAGACTGGTTTGATGTTCTGTGCCACTTCAGCAAACAGTAGACGAGCTTTTTGCCCACCTAGGAATTCCATCTCTTCTTGGAAAAGCTCATCGTCATACGTGGTGATGTTCGCTGGGAAAGCAGCAATCGTTTCGAAGTGTTTAAGCTGTACTTCACGATCCGTCGTCATGTATTCAATAAGCGCCCAAGCTTCATCTGGGTTTTCTGATTGAGTTGGAATAGAAAGGAATGAACCACCCCAGCTGCCGTAGATACCATCAGGTAGGTTTTCGACTGCCCACTTACCTTTAGTTTCAGGAGCAATCCAGTTATTTAGGTGACCAAGAAGCCAAGCGCCAGAAAGTTGAGTTGCAAATGTGCCGTTGCGGAAGCCTTCGTACCATTCGTTAGACCAAGCCAGGATGCGGCCGTCTAAGCCTTTGTCGCGAATCTCTTTTGCTACTTCAAAAGCGTGAACAAAACGCTCTGATGTCACCACTGGGGTGCCATCTTTATCGAAGTACAGACCTTCACCTTCAGGAACGGTCGTGAAGATAATCGCTTGTGCCACGTCGGCTGCCGAAGCGATAAGTTGTACGTTTTGCTCTTTCAGTTTTTCACCAGCAGCTATGTATGAATCCCAATCTTTGATTGCTTTTTCTACATCAATGCCCGCTTTTTCGAATACGTCGGTACGGTAGTACATAACACCTGGACCTAAGTCGACAGGGATACCATACATGTCGCCGTCAGCGCCTTTGCCTTGTGCCCATGCGTAAGGTGCGAATCGCTCTTCGTATTTATCTGCACCGTAGTTTTCAGACAAGTTAACTAGGCCGCCAGAACCCACGAATGGACCGATTTTCTCAACGTCGACAACAATCACATCACCCGCACCAGAACCCGTTGCAAGGTTCGTTGTGAGTTTCGTGTGGTGGTCACCGTGGTTGTTCATAAGGTAATCAACTTTAATCCCCGTTTCCTTTTCGAAATCAGGCAGTAATACCTTCAGGCTGCTATCGAAATCAGGGAAACCGTCGAAACGGATTTCTTTGTCAGCCGCATTCACAGCTGTTGTACCTAATCCTAAAGCAACCGCGCATGAAAGCGCTAAGGTCTTAAATTTCATGTTCTATCCTTAATATTTTTATAGGGTAACTGGTAAATCCGATACCGAGTTTCTAGTGACCAACGTCGGCAGCAATTTAAAGTTCACGTCATGTTTTATTTTCTTTAGCTTTTGCAGAGTGAGCTGCACCGCTTCAATGCTCATCTCTTCAATTGGGAAATTAATGGTGGTCAAACTAGGGGTCAGATAGCGCGCGAAGATGGTGTTATCGAAGCCCACCAGTGATACATCTTTCGGAACAGACAGTCCCTCTTGATGAAGCACCTCAAAGGCGCCAAATGCCATGTGATCATTCGAAGCAAATACTGCGGTGAAATGACACTTACGATTCATCAGCTTCTTCATAGCACTGATGCCCGTCTCTTCAGTAAAGCCCGCTTCCGAGACTAAGGCTTCATCGTATGGCACACCCGCTTCTTCCAAGGCCTTTCGATACCCCTGCAAACGCCCCCTAGCGTCTGCTTTATCTAAAGGCCCGGTAATACACGCGATATCTGTGTGTCCCTTTTGCAAAAGATATTGAGTAGCGAGTAGCCCCCCGACTTCGTTATCAATATCAATGCAACTCATCGCCATTTCTGGGATGAAGCGGTTAATTAAAACCACAGGGGTCCCCTGTTCTTCCAATTCAATTAAATAATCATCACTGAGCAATTGAGTATGGAGAATCAAAGCATCAACACGACGCCCCAGCAGAAACTCCACAGACTCACGTTGCCCTTGCTCAGTATTCGAACCCGCTGTAACTACAGCGTGGTAACCAAAGCGGCGTAGGTTCTCTTCTATGCAATGCAAAATGCCGGAATAGAAAGAGCCGCCAAGTTCTGGAACAACAACACCCACACTACCAGTACGACTTGAAGCCAAGGCTTGAGCGATAGAGTTCGGGCGATAACCCAATTCTTTGATCGCTTTTTCAACCTTTAATTTCTTGTCATGACTGACTCTGCTAGTGCCATTAATAACCCTAGACACTGTCGCCTGAGACACACCTGCATGTTCTGATACGTGTTTAATTGTTGCCACTCGAACCTCGATACTTCATTAGCTTGTAACCGCTTACAAAACGATTATTAAAGAAAGGCGTCTTGGTTGAAGTGAGTGTCATCACACTAAAGTTGGAGGTGAAAAGGCCAGTTGTGGAAATCATGAAAGCGCTTACAGATTCACTTCACGCCATGAAACTATTTCATGAGATCATGAATCCATAGTTAGTCAGTTTTGTTAAAAGTTATAGTTCAGTGAAGGGGTTTCAACATAACTATCGGCGTATCCAATACAATTGATGTCTAGTATTCCTCCTATCTAGCCTATTGATATGCAAGGGCTACGATGCGACTTAGCCATTACAATTAACAAGGGGAAATCAACGTGTGTGAAATAAATTAATATGAAACGGGGTATTGAAGACGATATGGAGAATAAGTGAAGAGGCAATACCAAATGATAGAACAGGTATTCAAGACGAAAAAAAGGGCACATAAAATGTGCCCAAGAATGGAGTTAATTGAAACGTGCCCTAATCAATCTGCCTTTAGGGCTAAATGGACAGTATTACTTACTCTTTAAAAGCATAGGTATTTCAACGTATACTCTTAATAAGCATGGATATTTTAAAGCATCGCTCTTTGAAAATATGCCTAGTTCAAAGAGCTGCTCTTTCTAGCTTGTGATTACCACCAAGCTTCAAACATTGCGCCGAACGACAATGTATCAACATTGGTTGTGTTCACAGTGTTGCCTTTAGTTTCGACATCACCCACGGTTGTGTAAAAGCGAAGCATTGGACGACTCCAAGGTAAGCCACCTAGAGAAACGTTTTGAGATAGAGTTACCTTCCACGCGTTTTCTTCGCCGTCGTCATCGTAATCAACCATGCCGTAGCCAGCTTCTAACCATGTAGAGTGAACATCATCCCATTGGTACTGTGGACGAACGATACCCGCGTATTCAGTATTCTCACGATCTAAGTCTGAGCCAGAGTTGCCTTTGTAAGACACTAAGTAATCAATGATGAACTGTTCAGATGCAGCGTAGCTACCCTCAACACTTGCATACAAAGTCTGGTAATCACCTTTAAGGTCATATACCGATGAATCGGCACCGTCACCGTACTTAACAACCAACTTGTTAGACTCACCCAGGCCTAATGTTGCACCTACTAGGTATGCCGTTTCATCGCTCACTTTAGTACCAGCTGTTACCACTTTTTTCGTTTGACCTGTTTTTTGGTCGATCACATATTTAGTTGAACTCGCTGTATCCGCTTCATCTGAAGCAAAACCGTAGTTCACATACAAGTCTAGTTGACCGATACCCGCGTTAATTGAATGAAGTTTAGAAGTAATTGCGTATCGACCATTGTCATTTACGAGGCCGCCTTTCACTTGGCCAACAAAGCCCATATCTAGCTTAGCGCCACCGAAATCTAGGTTGTTAAAGCCAGCGCCTTGACCATCGTGTGTCATCCAGAAGTAATCATTCAAACCTTGTTGGGGACGTTGGTGGAAGTCGCGACCAGCCCACATGTAAAGTTCTGGTTGGCTTTCAAATACATTAGTGACACCAGCGTACATTTTTTTCATACTTAGGCCGCCATCGTCAGCCCAAGCGTCTGCTTCCCAGTGGTCGGCCATGAATACGACGTCCCAAATCGCACCATTGTCAGCTTCGAATAGCTTAGCTAGCTGAACCTCACCACCATTGGCTTCGTTACCTAAACGACCGACAGAACGACCTGTTGTACCGATGTCTACGTAACGCTCATCACCGCTCTTGTAGTGAGCGCCGTAACGAGCATAACCAGAGAAGACGATGCCATCTGGCACCTTAGTTTCAGCCGTTAAAACCGCGGGTTGTTGATCGTTAATATAATCAATATCAACAACCTTAGATTCTAACTCTTGAATTCGTTTTTCTAGTGCTTCGATATTAGTATCAGCAGCAAAAGAAGAGAGTGAAGCAAGCGAAGCCGCCACTGCGACCGTTATTGGCAAAAGCTTAAATTTTTGCATTGTAATTCCCTATTATTTTTTTGAGTTTTCATCGAACAGGGAAATATTAAGCAATGAAAGCGTTGAAAAGTTAGTTGCTGTTCACACTGATAAACCAGCCTAAATACCATGAAACTTTTAGAGTTATCACCAGATAATATTATTTATTTACAATCAGATAGATAGACGTAAAAAGCCGTAACAATACAGCTTGAAATCGCTTTCATTTCATCAGTAATGGTGGCGGCTATCACGGAAAAGAGTGTGGTGGAGCGAGGAAAATATGGTGAAAATTTGATTGGTTTTCGTAAATATGAAAAGCCTCAAAACCTAAGGCCGATTTTGAGGCTTTTGGGGCTAATTCAAATACCCAGCTATCTAAAATTAAGTACTTTTTAAATTGAATCTAGGGACTCTATTCCCATATTGAACAGGGTAAATGCGTAGATATCAGCGGTGAGATCGATAGCTTTACTCAGCGGCATTCCAGCACCATGGCCCGTATTAACATCGACACGAATCATCACGGGTGCACCGCCTTCATGCTTATCTTGCAGCTCTGAGATGAACTTATAAGAGTGAGCTGGTACCACGCGGTCATCGTGATCAGCGGTCGTCACCAATGTCGCTGGATAGTCCGTACCGCGCACCACATTATGAACCGGAGAATAGCCAAGCAGATATTCGAACATCTCTTTATTTTGCGCGGATGTGCCATAGTCGTACGCCCAACCTTCGCCAGACGTGAAGGTGTGGTAACGCAGCATGTCTAGCACCCCAACCGCAGGCAGAGCCACTTGGAACAGCTCTGGCCTTTGTGTCATACAAGCGCCTACCAGCAAGCCTCCGTTGGAACCGCCGCGAATCGCTAACTTATCGCTACCGGTGTAGTTTTCTTCAATTAAGAACTCGGCAGCAGCAATAAAGTCGTCAAAGACATTCTGCTTTTTCTGCTGAGTTCCGGCTTTGTGCCACGCCTTACCATACTCACCACCGCCACGCAGGTTCGGCACCGCATATACGCCACCTAGTTCTAGCCAACTGCCAACCGTCCCCGAGAAAGAAGGCGTTAGGCTAACGTTAAAGCCACCATAGGCGTACAACATGGTTGGGTTATTGCCATCTAACACTAATCCCTTCTTATAAGAGATAAGCATCGGAACCTTGGTGCCACCCTTCGAGGTATAGAAGACTTGTTTAGACTCAAATTGATCCGACTCAAACGGAGACTCAGAGCGTTGGTAGATTTCAGAGCTTCCAGATTCAACATCAAAAGAGAAAATCGTTGGCGGCGTTACATAGTTGGTAAAGGTGTAATAAAGCTGAGTTTGCTCGTTTTTTCCACCTAAGCCACTGGCCGTTCCCAGCCCAGGCAAATGAATGTCACGAACTAGGTTACCTTTGTAATCCAACTGCTCAACCTTAGACACCACATCCACCATGTAGTGAGCAAACAAGTAGCCACCACCCGTACTGACATCCAATGGCTGTGGCTTTTCTGGGATGATTTCGAGCCATTTCCCATCGCGAGTATCAAAGCTCACCACCTTGCCATTAGGCGCATCAAGATTCGTATATAGAATGAAGGTCTCATCTTGGTTATCGATGAGATAAGTGTCGCTATCCACATGATCAATCAGCGTATTCAGCTTTTGTTCTGGTGAATTTAAATCGACATAGAACAGTCTATTACCCGATGTCGACTCTCGCCCTAGAATGATCAAGTAACGGTCGTCTTCGGTGGTGTAGCCCGATACATAACGGTGCTGCTCAGCGTTGCTCTCACCAAAGATTACCTTGTCGCTAGCTTGCTCTGTACCCAACTCATGGAAGTAAAGTTTGTGTTGCTCGGTACGTGCCGAAAGCTGGCTGCCGTCTGGCTTGTCATAGCTAGAGTAATAAAAGCCGCGATTACCCAACCAAGAAATACCGGTAAATTTAGCGTCTGTGATTTCCGTTTCGAGCTGCTGCTTAGTCTCGGTATCAATCACGAAGATCTTGCGCCAGTCACTGCCGCCCTCAGAAATGCTGTACGCCACCAAGCTGTAGTCTTTAGAAAACGACACCGACCCCAGTGATGTAGTGCCATCTTCCGAGAAGGTGTTCGGATCTAGGAATACTTCAATCAACTGACCTTCTTTTTGACGATAAAGAATACTGTGATTCTGCAGTCCATCATTCTTATAAAAATAGGTGTAATCACCTCGCACAAACGGCTGTGAGCTCTTTTTGTAGTCTTGCGCTTTCGCTAATCGCTCTCGCAGTTCTGCGCGATACGGGATTTGAGCAAGGTAATCGAACGTGACTTCATTTTGGCTCGCCACCCACTGCGCGGTTTCGTCACTTCTGTCGTCTTCTAACCAGCGATATGGGTCTTCGATTATCTGACCAAAATAGTCATCGCTGACGATCTGTTTGTTGGTGACTGGATATTGATACTCTTTTAAATAGCTCATCGTGATCCTTATTAAAAATAATGTGAAATCGTCAGATAACGCGTTCTGATGTGTTCAATCAATAACTTAATCTTGTTCGGTGGCTGGCGCGTAAAGGGGTACACCGCATAAATACCGAGCTTCTTGCCGACTAAATCAGGGAAGATATCCACCAGCTGGCCGTTACGAATGTCGTGATAAACCAAACAGCGCGGTACATACGCGACCCCATGACCGCCCAACGCCGCCTTTCTTAATGCCGTCGCATTATCGGTAGAAAAAGAGCCCGAGACGCGTACGATGTATTTGTCGTTGTCGGTACAGCCATCCTTACTGTGTAAGAACTGCCACTCACTGGCACCTGTCGTTTGATAAGCGTATTGCAAACAATTGTGCTCAACCAAATCCTTGGGCTGCATCGGCTTACCGTTCTTAGCGATATAAGACGGCGAGGCACACACCACCCATTGTGAATCCAATATATGACGGGCAATTAAGCTGGAGTCTTCCAAGTAACCGGTTCGAATGACCAAGTCGAGACCATCCTCAACCAAATCAACAAATCGATTGTTAAGAGACATATCGACCGTTAAACCTGGGTGCATATTACAAAACTCGGCAACAGCGTCTGCGAGAATCAAATCTCCGGAGATAGTAGGCACTGACATTTTGATATGACCACTGACATTTTCACCAAAGCCTGAAACTGCGTCCATAGCCTCTTGAGCCGCCTGCTTCACATTTTTGGCTCCGTGTAACATTGCCTTACCCGCCTCGGTCAGCGTCAATTTACGCGTGGTTCGATATAATAGCTGCACGCCAATCTCTTCTTCCAAACGCGCAATTCTCTTACTAACTACCGAATTTGTAAGGTTATTCTGTTCTGCCACCTTACTAAAACTACCCAACTCTACTACCTGTGAAAACAGGATCAAATCGTCTGCTCGCATTTGATTATGCCAATTTTGGAATTAATTATTTTCATTATTTCCCTATATCAATAAAAAATAAAGGGGTAAATTCACGCCAAATTAACAAAACAATTACAAAAACAGCTTTTGCAATCACATCGGTTACAAATAAAGCGACTCTAATTACAACAATTGAATCCATGAGATTCAGATTACACCTACAAAACTAATGACGTGTTATTCACTTCAAACATGAACGTTTGAAAACAAGTACGAGGAAGTACCCATGAGTGAAACTCTACTAGCTTTATTGGCCTTTTCGCCAATAGTTGTTGCAGCGATTCTGCTGGTTGGCCTTAACTGGCCTGCAAAAAAAGCGATGCCAGTGGCATTTGCATTAACCGTTGCTATCGCCCTATTCGCATGGGATATGTCTAGCACTCGCGTGCTGGCTTCAGTATTCCAAGGCTTCGGCATTACCGTGTCGGTTCTCTGGATTGTGTTTGGCGCCATCTTCTTATTAAACACTTTGAAACACACCGGAGCTATCACCACCATCCGCAACGGATTTACTGACATATCAGCAGACCGTCGTGTACAAGCGATCATCATTGCTTGGTGTTTTGGTTCATTCATTGAAGGTGCGTCTGGCTTCGGCACACCCGCTGCAATCGCCGCTCCGTTATTGGTTGCAATTGGCTTCCCAGCGTTAGCTGCGGTACTGATGGGCATGATGATTCAATCTACGCCGGTATCGTTCGGCGCGGTGGGTACACCTATCATTGTTGGCGTAAACAAAGGTTTGGATACGCACAACATCGGTGAAAGCCTGATTGCCAATGGTTCAACATGGGATGCTTACCTACAACAGATCACATCAAGTGTTGCAATCATCCACGCCTGCGTTGGTGTGATGATTCCTGTATTGATGGCGATGATGCTGACTCGCTTCTTCGGTAAGAACAAAAGCTGGACTGAAGGTCTTGATATCCTGCCATTCGCACTGTTCGCAGGTGCCGCTTTCACCATTCCTTACGCACTAACGGGTGTTTTCCTCGGTGCTGAGTTCCCATCACTGATTGGTGGTTTAGTTGGCCTTGCTATTGTTGTAACAGCAGCAAAACGTGGCTTCCTAGTCCCTAAATCAAAATGGGATTTTGAGAGTGAAGACAAGTGGCCAGCAGAATGGCTAGGTTCTTTGAAGATCGATCTAGATGACACTCATTCAAACAGTAAGCAAGGTCATAAGAAAATGAGCATGGCGATGGCATGGGCACCTTACGTGCTGCTCGCTGTCACTCTAGTTGCTAGCCGTGTGAGCCCTGAGTTCAAAGGCCTGCTTAAGAGCGTTAGCCTTTCTTTCAGCAACATCCTTGGTGAGACAGGCGTAAGCACAGCGATTCAACCTCTGTATCTACCTGGCGGTATCTTGGTCTTCGTCGCACTGGTTGCTGTTCTAATGCAATCACGCAGCGCAACACCACTGGCTAAAGCTTTTGGTGAGTCGAGCAAGACTCTGATTGGTGCAGGCTTTGTGTTGGTGTTCACCATCCCAATGGTTCGTATCTTCATTAACTCTGGCGTGAACGGTGCTGATTTAGCAAGTATGCCAGTAACCACTGCCAACTTTGCAGCTGACCTAGTCGGCGGCGCATTCCCAGCGTTAAGTGCCACGGTTGGTGCGTTAGGTGCCTTCATTGCAGGTTCGAACACCGTTTCAAACATGATGTTCAGCCAGTTCCAATTCGAAGTAGCACAAACTCTGTCTATCTCTAGTGCTGTGGTTGTTGCTCTGCAAGCCGTTGGTGCTGCAGCAGGTAACATGATTGCAATTCACAACGTGGTAGCCGCATCGGCGACCGTAGGCTTGCTAGGACGCGAAGGCGCAACACTACGTAAGACTATCATCCCAACGTTCTACTACTTGGTGATGACAGGAATCATCGGCCTAGTGGTTATCTACGGCTTCAAAATGACAGACGCACTTATGTAAACCATAAGTCGTTACAAAAGCACTTGGCGTTAATACTCAATTCCCCGACTGCAACACCGTCTAATAAGACAGTTGATGAGTTTCGGAATGGATACTAGAACACATCAACACCCTCGGGTATTAACGCCATTTTATTGCTTCTCTGTTTCACCGTTAGAGAACAAACGAACACTGACTCTCAAGAATTAAAGCAGCCCAAGCCAAGCTCTCATAGAAGGGCAACATCCCAAGAATTTAGGACTGAAATTATGATCATATCCGCATCGACTGATTACCGCGCCGCAGCAAAAGCGAAATTACCACCGTTTCTTTTCCACTACATTGACGGCGGTTCTTACGGAGAACATACCCTACGCCGCAACACGGCCGATCTTGCAGAGATCGCGCTCAAGCAGCGTGTCCTCAATGACATGTCAGACCTGAATTTGGAAACTGAGCTGTTTGGCGAAAAGCTAGCGATGCCGATTGCCTTAGCTCCGGTTGGCCTAACAGGCATGTACGCACGACGTGGTGAAGTCCAAGCTGCAAAAGCCGCCGACAACAAAGGCATCCCTTTTACGATGTCGACCGTATCGGTATGCCCGATCGAAGAAGTCGCACCTAAGATTGAACGCCCAATGTGGTTCCAACTTTACGTGCTAAAAGATCGTGGCTTCATGAAGAACGTATTGGAACGTGCCAAAGCGGCAGGCGTGACGACACTGGTCTTCACCGTTGATATGCCAGTACCCGGCGCTCGTTACCGTGACATGCACTCAGGAATGAGTGGTCCAAATGCAGCAATTCGTCGTGTATTTCAATCTATGCGTCATCCTAGGTGGGCGGTGGATGTTGGTCTGTTGGGTAAACCACACGATCTTGGCAATATCTCGACTTACCGCGGTTCTCCAACCAAACTGGAAGACTACATCGGTTGGTTAGGTGATAACTTCGACCCGTCGATTTCATGGAAAGACCTAGAGTGGATCCGTGATTTCTGGGACGGCCCGATGGTCATTAAAGGCATTCTTGATGAAGAAGATGCAAAAGACGCCGTGAGATTTGGCGCAGACGGTATCGTAGTTTCAAACCACGGTGGTCGTCAGCTTGATGGTGTTCTATCAAGTGCTAAAGCACTGCCTGCGATTGCATATGCGGTAAAAGGCGACACTAAGATTCTGGTCGACTCTGGCATTCGTACTGGCTTAGATGTGGTTCGTATGATGGCGATGGGCGCAGACTGCACCTTGCTTGGTCGCTCTTTCGTCTACGCGTTAGCAGCGCAAGGACAAGCAGGCGTTGAGAACCTACTCGACCTGTATGACAAAGAGATGCGCGTTGCGATGACTCTAACAGGCGCGAAGACAATCAAAGACTTAACTCGTGAATCTTTGGTGGGGCTAGATTAAACCTCCGCGACTAAGATTCGGATTCAGGTCAGGATTCGGACTAATGCTTTGGTCTACTTAGACTGAAGTTCAATCGGTGTCACAGCAATTCCACTGCCGTTGTGACACCGTTTAAGCACTGGAAAATAAAATAAAAAGCTAGGGCGTGTTGATCTTTCGAGCTGATTTTTGCAGCGAGTTGCTGGGTATTTATACAAGGCAGAGGCGTCGATGTGTAGCTAGCCTACATGAGAAGCCGATAACGTAGTAGAAATGGCCAGCAAACGCTGCCCGAAGGGTTCAGCTAAAAGCGTTTTACTCTTTGTTGAGGGGGATTTGCTTAGAGTGACTAGGCTACTTCCCCCTCGCCGCGATTAAAACGCTTTTATCTCGAACAAAATTTAACCACGAAAGGTCAACACGCCCTGAACAGTGCCAAATAAGAAGCACAAGGAAGCAAAGATGGAGACAACCACATCCCATGAGCGAGTAATAGACGAACAAGCTTATCAGCAGCTTGAAGCGATACTGGCTCAAAAAATAGAAACAGAACGCATTGTCACGCAAGAGGCAAAGCGCTTGGCTTACGGCACCGATGCGAGTTTTTATCGCTTGGTGCCGAAAATGGTTCTAAGGCTCAAAAACTTAGACGAAGTGATATTTACCATTCAAAGCTGTCGCGAGCTAAGCATTCATTTTACCTTTCGCGCTGCGGGCACCAGCCTTTCAGGGCAAGCCGTTTCAGACTCGGTACTCATCACACTGACCGACGACTGGCGTGGTCATGAAATTGTCGACAACGGCAATCAGATCATCCTGCAACCGGGTGTGATTGGTGCAGATGCCAACAAATACCTTGCCCCTTTCCAACGTAAAATCGGCCCAGATCCAGCTTCAATCAATACCTGTAAAATCGGTGGTATCGCGGCGAATAACGCCAGCGGCATGTGTTGTGGTACTGCGCAAAACTCGTATCGCACCGTTGAGAGCATGAAAATCGTATTGAGTGATGGCTCCCTGCTTGATACGGCAGATAACGCAAGTGTTGAAGCATTCAAGCTATCACATAAAGATCTGTTTGAAGGCATTGTCGAATTACATCAACAGACAGCTTCAAACCAAGAACTCGCAGACAGAATCCGCCACAAGTACCGCCTCAAAAACACCACTGGCTACGCTCTGAATGCCTTGGTTGATTACCACGACCCAATTGAGATCATCAAACACTTGATGATTGGCTCAGAAGGCACACTAGGTTTCATTGCTGAGATCACCTACAACACGGTTATCGAACACCCGAACAAAGCTTCGGCGCTGTTGGTGTTTGCCGACATAGAGCAAGCCAGTAAAGCCGTTACTACGCTATCAAAAACACCCGTTGCTGCCGTTGAATTGATGGACGGCAGAGCGCTGCGCTCAGTGGCTGATAAACCGGGTATGCCTGCGTTTATGCCTAACTTGGATTTAGAAGCCGCAGCGATTTTGGTTGAATCACACGCCAGCTCCCAGCCGGACTTAGATTTACAATGTAAATCAATTTTGGATGCATTAGCTGATTACACGATTGTTGAATCTGTCCCTTTCACTTCCGATCCAAAGACAGTCGCAACCCTATGGGGCATCCGAAAAGGCATGTTCCCTGCAGTTGGAGCCGTTCGTGAAGTCGGTACGACCGTTATCATCGAAGACGTGGCTTTCCCTGTCGAAAACCTCGCTAACGGCATTCGAGAGCTGCAAGAGCTGTTCGACAAATACGACTACAGCGAAGCGATCATTTTCGGCCATGCCCTCGAAGGCAACCTGCATTTTGTGTTTACTCAAGGCTTCGACAGCCAAACAGAAATCGATCGCTACGGCGGTTTCATGGATGACGTTGCCGAACTGGTTGCGGTGAAATACCAAGGTTCTCTGAAAGCAGAGCATGGTACTGGTCGTAACATGGCGCCTTATGTGGAGCTAGAATGGGGCAAGGATGGCTACGCCTTGATGCAACAGATCAAAGCACTGTTTGACCCAGAAAGACTGCTCAACCCCGGCGTTATTATTAACGACAGCCCGAATTCACACATCACCAATTTGAAGCCAATGCCTGCTGCCGATGACCTTGTCGACCGCTGTATTGAATGTGGCTTCTGTGAGCCTGTTTGTCCGTCTCGTACCTTAACCCTATCGCCTCGCCAACGTATCGTGCTGTACCGCGAGTTACAACGCCGCAGTGCTGCAGGTGAAGAAATAGAAGCAAGCGAACTTGAGAAAACCTTCGAATACCAAGGCATTGATACCTGCGCCGCAACCGGCCTGTGTGCCGAGCGTTGCCCAGTGGGAATCAACACCGGTGATTTGATTAAAAAGCTTCGTATTGCCAAGTACGAGAAATTTACACCAATCGCCAAATGGACAGCGGATCATTTCTCGACCACCACAAAACTGACTAAGGCTGGCCTCAAAACCAACCAAGTGGCGAGTAAAGTATTAGGCGCGAATACCGTCGGCAAGCTAACCAACGGTCTGCGCTCAATAACTAAAGGTGCAACACCGGTTTGGATGCCGGAGATGCCGCAATCCAATAGTCACTCGCTAGTCTCATCACCAGCGACAGCAGAATCCTCAAGCAATCATAAGAAGGTGGTTTACCTCCCTTCCTGTGCAAGTCGCACCATGGGACAACAAAGCGATGCGGGCGACCAACGTCCTCTAACTGAAGTGACCATGTCTTTGCTTAACAAAGCCGGATTCGAGGTTATTCTTCCGAAGAAGCTAGACGACCAATGTTGTGGCATGCCTTACGACAGCAAAGGGATGACCGATTTAGCCCAATCTAAAGCACAACAACTCGAAGAAGTGTTGTGGCAAGCCAGTCGTCAGGGTGAATACCCAGTATTAATGGACACCAGTCCATGTGCTAAACGCAGTATTGAACAGTTCACCAAACCGTTAGAGGTATTAGAGCCGACAGGGTTTGTGAACCAGTACCTGCTGGAGCACCTGACACTTGAGCCGCTGCAAGAGACCGTAATGCTGCATGTCACGTGTAGTTCTCGTCGAATGGGCTTAGAAGGCGCGATGTTGAATCTTGCTAAAGCCTGTACCGAAGAGGTGATTGTTCCTGAGCATATTCAGTGTTGTGGTTGGGCGGGTGATAAAGGTTTTACCACTCCAGAGCTGAATGAAGCGGCGGTACACCCACTCAAAGAACAAGTGCCGAGCAACTGCACTCGTGGATTCAGCAACAGCCGAACCTGTGAGATCGGTTTATCACATCACAGTGGCATTCCGTATCAATCAATCTTGTACTTAGTAGACGAAGTGGCGCAGTAGCTTCACTCTTAGTACAGAGCAATTAGCTCTCACTTAAAACAAAAATGGCAGCCCAGTCAGGCTGCCATTTCTTTATTCGTTTGTTCGAAAGATGCTACTTAACTGGATGTTGATGAGCTAACCGTTATTAAGCTAGATATTACAAAGCTAAGCGCATCAACTCTTCTGGCGAGTAGTGTTCTGCTTCTGCACCTTTGGCGATTAAGTCGATCACTTGAAATTCGCTCATGTCACCAAACTCTTTGGTTAAGTAATCACGAAACGCTTTCTCGTTCGGCCACTTACCTCGCACGATATAGCCATCTTCTTTATCAAAATCTTCTGTTTCAAAGAATGAAAAATCGGTCATACCAATATTGTGGCAATACAAAACGAGATACATAATTTTTCCTCAAAATGGGGTTACTAATAAAAACTCACAGGGAGATAGAAATCAAGCTCAAACACTTCATCACTGTTGAGAAAATGGTTCCGATGATAATGCACATACGCGGGAGTCGAGCGCTGTTTGAAACCAGAAGCCGGTAACCATTTTTCTAATACCATACTGATCTGTGGTAGCAGTTCACCATAACGGCCATTCAGTCGAAATACAGCATGTAAACCACCCGGAATCACCATTTGGTTCACGACACTGCGATACTTAATCGGCTCATCAATCGCGATACACGCCACATAGCGGCACTGGTCCATTTCAACCCAAGCAGGGTTTGAGTGATGCAAACCAAATTGGCTCGAAAAGTCGCGCTGTTCTGAGTTCGCCCACGCTTTCAATATCAGCCACGCGTTGCGAATGGAACGGTTATAACCCGTATGTCGAACATAAGCCGCCATGCGCTCTGGTGTTTCAACGATCTTAGGTTCGGGTAACACTCTCTGCGCCACGTTCAAATAACCCGCCGCTACTTCGGGATCTTTCAAATAGGGTTTTTCTGCTATCTGTAAGTCGTGTTTACGCCATTCTCCCGGTGACATGTTAAAGGTCGCTTTGAATGCTCGGCTGAAAGATGACACCGAACTAAAGCCACATTTGCTAGCAATCTCTACCACTGACGACGTGGTATCGAACATCAATTGATTGGCCGCATACTCCATTCGAGTGCGTCGAATGTACTGATGTAGCGACTCCCCAACAACGCTTTTAAAGGTGCGGTGGAAGTGTTGTTCTGAATAAGCCGCAATCTCGGAGAGCGCTTTTGCCGACAAAGGCTGACTGATGTCTTGATGAATATGGAACAGAACATCATTGATTCGGGATAAGTGTTGTCGTGACATCGTTTAAATAGCATAAATGGACATGTTTAAGAGCATAAACGGACACGCTAGTTTTTACAATTGCCGTGTAATATCAAGCGATAGAATAAAAACGAAAAACGACGAGACACAACACATGGAAATCGCACAGTCATTACAACAGATTCAATCTTCATACATTCGAGAGATCCTCGCAGCCGCAAGTGATCCAAATGTCATCTCATTGGCCGGTGGTTTACCGGACGAGAAAACATTCCCAATCGATTTAATGAAGCCAACGCTAGAAAACCTAGCGAACATGCCTGAAGTTTTCCAATACGGTTCGACTGCCGGTTACGGCCCGTTGCTTGACCACCTTACACAAAGCTACCAATTGCCAGAATCACACACGGCAATGATCTGTACTGGCTCTCAGCAAGGTTTGGATTTGATTGCACGTGCGTATGTTGACCCGGGTGATGTGGTTGTGATGGAAGCGCCAAGCTACTTAGGTGCGATGCAGGTGTTTGGCCTAGTTCAAGCAAACATTGCAACCGTGTCTCAAACTGAATTTGGCCCGAACCTAGATGAACTGGAAACGTGCTTTGCACAGCAATCACCGAAGATGTTCTATGCCGTGCCTGATTTCCACAACCCAACCGGCGTGTGCTGGGCAACAGAAACTCGTCAAAAAGTCGCTGAGCTGTGTATCAAATACAACGTGGCATTCATTGAAGATGCACCATACCGTGAGCTACGTTTCACAGGTACAGAACTGCCGTTGGTTTCTTCGTTCTGCCCTGACAACTCTATCGTTCTTCGTTCATTCTCTAAGATCGCATCGCCAGGTTTACGTATTGGCGCAGTAACAGGAAAACGCAGCTACCTTGAGCCACTGATCAAAGTGAAGCAAGGCGCGGATTTACACTCAAGTGTACCAATGCAAGCACTGCTTGTTGGTCTTCTAAAACATGAAGACTTTGGCGTACACATGGAAAACATTCGCACCCTGTACAAGTCTCGTTATGAAGTACTGTTCTCAGAATTAGAGAAACAACTGCCTGCAGATTGCGTCTTAAAAGCCGTAGATGGCGGGATGTTCATTTGGGTAGAAATCCCAGAGTGCGACACCTTTGAACTGGCTAAAACTCTACTATCGAATGGTGTAGCGGTTGTACCAAGCCCAGTATTCTATCCAAAGGCCGATGAAGCCAAAGCCGCACTGCGCTTAAACTTCACCAACGCCAACCCAGAAGAGTTGACTGAAGCGGTGAAACGCTTAGCGGAAGTACTGAACCAAGCGTAATCGCTGATTAAGTCAGACAGATTCAATACCAAGGCCCTGATGTATTTTTACAGCAGGGCCTTTTTGGTTTGGGAATACGTGTTGTAATTCGAACCAGATAAAACGGTTTCATTGCATTTCTTAGTCCAAAAACCACACTGGTAATAATGCTAAATAGCCCTACTTTTGGTTGGTTTTTGTCCTTCCTTGGCTTGGTTATACTGCGGCGGATTTTAATAAGCCAATATGGGCAAACCTGAGTAAATCAAACTCAGTATGTATCATAAAAGGCAACGCTCTGGATTTACGTTCCAGCTCGCAGAAAGGAAAAACCATGTCTCAATATGTTGTATGTGCTCTGTATAAATTCGTAGCACTTGATGATTACCAAGAAATTCGCCAGCCACTCACTGACGTGTTAGAAGCCAACCAAATCCGCGGTACTTTGCTACTTGCGAGTGAAGGTATCAACGGCACCGTTGCAGGTAAGCGCGAATCTATCGACGCTCTTCTTCAATGGTTCAAACAAGATTCTCGTTTGGCTGATGTTGTTTACAAAGAGTCGTTCAACGAAGAACAACCATTCAACCGCACCAAGGTTAAGCTTAAGAAAGAGATCGTAACCATGGGCGTTGAGGGTATCGACCCACGCCACGTTGTCGGCACTTACGTGAAACCAAACGAATGGAACGCTCTGATTTCTGATCCTGATGTAATTCTGGTTGATACTCGCAACGACTACGAAGTCGATATCGGTACATTCAAAAATGCTGTAAACCCAAACACAGAAACCTTCCGTGAATTCCCTCAATACGTTGAAGAAAATCTCGATCCTAAGAAACACAAAAAAGTCGCGATGTTCTGTACTGGCGGTATTCGTTGCGAAAAATCAACGGCCTACATGAAAGAGCAAGGCTTTGATGAGGTTTACCACCTTGAAGGCGGCATTCTTAAGTACCTAGAAGAAGTACCAGAAGAAGAGAGCATGTGGGAAGGCGACTGCTACGTATTTGATGGTCGTGTTGCAGTTAACCACCAGCTAGAGAAGAGCGGTTACGATGTGTGTAACGCGTGTCGTCTGCCAATCACTGACGAAGACAAAGCCTCTGAGCACTTCGAGAAAGGCGTAAGCTGCCCTAAGTGTATTGATAAGCACAGCGACGAGCAGAAAGCCCGTTTCCGCGAACGTGAAAAGCAAGTTCAACTGTCGAATGCTCGTGGCGAAACCCACGTAGGTGGCGAAGCCGCTCACCTTATCGATCAACGTAAGAAAGAAAAGCTAGCACACAAAGAGCAGCAACGCTCTGGTAAGAAAGCGAAGTAAGCTTTCTGCTTTCAACACACATAGTTCTAAACATGTAACGATAAATAGTTAGCTATATACATATAAAAGGGCGCAAGTTCGAAGATGATTCCTCGAGTTTGAGCCCTTTTTTGATCGCTTTACGGCTTTGTGTTTTGAACCACATTTCTTTCGATAAATTGCTTCTATACTGTCAGGGCGTGTTGACCTTCCGCGGTTGGATTTTGTTCGAGATAAAAGCGTTTTAATCGCGGCGAGGGAGAAGTAGCCTAGTCATTCTAAGCAAATCTCCCTTAACAAAGAGTAAAACGCTTTTAGCCGAACCCTTCGGGCAGCGTTTGCTGGTTATTTCTACTACGTTATCGGCCTCTCATGTAGGCTAGCTACACATCAAAGCCTCTGCCTTGTAGAAATACCCAGCAATTCGCCGCAAAAACAAGCTCGAAAGATCAACACGCCCTAAAAATCCGACTAGAGAGGAAGTGCCAATGCTCAATGAAAACCATGCCTTTATCTTAGATTTCCCAGATCTTAAATTAGACATTGTTCAGCTCAACCACGACGACGAAAAATTCAAAGCAGACATGCAGAAATACCACCAACTCGACTACGACATCCGTCAGCTAGAAATCTCTGGCAGCCCTATCGATGACGACAGCATGCACAACCTCAAAGTAGAACGCATGGAGCTAAAAGACTCGCTACACAAACAGCTCACGCGCCATCACGCGCTTAAGATCGTATAGAAAAATCAATCCAATACTTTATTCTAAGCCATGCACTACGCATGGCTTTTTGGTTTCATCACATCGCAAATCTAAGCTAATTCGGCTTCTTCAATTATGTTACTGTTTGCTTATTCAAAGGCGTTTGATAAGGAAGCGGACACTGTGGCAAGACAAGAAGAGAATATACAATTCCAGCTCGTTTCAAATCATGAATTCGAAGAACTATTTGCGTGTGTGAAACAAGGTATATTCATACACGTAGATAGCGTTTTCGGATGGGATGACGACTTCCAACGTCAACGACTTTTAAACGAGTACAATCCCTTTTGGTTTCATTGGGTATACCTAGGAAAACAAAGGGTTGGACTTGTGTGTTTTAAGCCTTATGACAACGCATACCATGTTCACCTTCTGATCATTTCCCATCAATACCAAGATCAGTCTATTGGTAAAAAAGTCATGTCACGCATCCACGAAAAAGCCCATCAAGAGCAACGAAACCAAGTCACTCTGTCGAGCTTTAGAAGTAACACCCGCGCCATCAGTTTTTATCAGGCGCTTGACTACCAAATTGTTGATGATAGTGATACTAATTTCGTGGGGATGACTCTCTATTTAAACTAGAAGCGACTTCGCTAATTAAACGCTCTCGCCACTCGCCCTTTGCTGCTCAATTCGTAGTGACCAATATAGGCTGGGATAAATACCGATTGCCCTTTGGTGAGGGTTAAGTGCTCGCCTTTCTGACTCATTAGCACTAGATCATCATCTATTGCCATTAAAATTTCAGCGCCACTTGTGATAACTTCTTCTTGATGAGGACGATGAAAGATATTGAAATTGAAGTCACTGACCGGGATATCATAACAATCACATTTACCCAGTTTTGATGGCTCTAACAACAAGCCTTCGAACGGAATTGGCGTGAATTTTGTGCAGGCGACTAACTCAGCGACATCAATGTGTTTTGGCGTTAAACCTGCTCGTAGCACGTTGTCTGAATTTGCCATAATCTCAAGCCCGGTACCTTTAATGTAAGCGTGCGGAGTGTTCGCATTCAAATACATCGCTTCACTCGGCTCCAATGTGATCAAGTTAAGCAGCAGAACACAAAACAAACCGATATCGTTCGGGTACTGATGGCTAAGCTCAGTAACCAAAGCAAATTCAGCTTGGTCTTGATGAGACTCTGCGTAAGTCAGAAGTTGATCTAATGCTTGATGTTTACATTGGTCATTAAGCGTTAATAGATCACGGAAAAACGCTTCTAAACCTAGAGAGTCAAGGTGGGTCCCAAACTCTTCAACCAAGCCAGCGAGCACGCTAGAGTCTAATCTTCTGAACAAACCTAATATTTCGTTAAATTCTCGAAAGCCATTCATCGCTTGGTATTCAGTGATCGCGTAAACCAATTCAGGTTTATGGTTAGAGTCTTTGTAATTACGATGCCCTGCAGTCAGAGGGATTCCTGCTTGCTCCTCTCTCGCAAAGCCTAACTCGGCTTGGTGCTTGTTTGGGTGGACCTGGACCGATAGCGCTTTTTCCGCTGCCAAGATCTTAAACAAGAACGGCAGTTCACCGAACTCCTGCGCAATATCAGTAGATAAATAAGCGGGTTTATTCTTGTTAATCAGCTCAGAGAGAGGCACCAAATGTTGGTCAAGCTTAACCATTGAGCAACCTTTTGGATGCGCTCCCATCCAAACTTCCGCTTGCGGCTCTTGTGACTCATTCTTAAAGCCAAACAGTTCACGTATCGAAGAAATACTCCCCCATGCATAATTTTGGATGGTGTTTTCCATTGGGAAAAATGAGTGTTCTGAGAAGTGGCTGAGTGACATGGCGTTTTCCGTAGTGAGCCCTTTGAACACAATTCAGAGAGCTAATTTCTAATAACGTAAATAATTAGAAAGACTACAGAGAGTAGCTAGAACCCACATGAGATGAGGTCTTAGACGCAATAGGAAAAATTCTTAGAAAAAGGTGAGAACCATGAAAAGCGTGAAAAGAGTCACATTTGAATGCTACGTATAAAAAACGCTGAAGATAGGGTAGCTGCATAATAACCAGAGGACCACTAGCAGCTATCTTATTCACGAAGAAATCCCTTAAAAGCCAGAGCGAACCTCTGCACTTTTCTGAGGCGATTGAGCTTGTAGGAAAGGCAGTAACAGCAAGCCAATAACGGCCGCACAAGTCGAGATGGTAATGAAGAACCCACTCCAGCCATAAGTTTCTAGAACGAGCGCTAATGGGTAGCCAGAAAGTGCAGCACCCATATAGGCAAATAAGCCAACAAAGCCTGTCGCAGCTCCTGCGGAGTCTTTATGTGAGCATTCCGCGGCAGCCATGCCTATTAGCATTTGAGGGCCAAACACAAAAAAGCCTACACAAAACAGCCCAGCCGCTTGAAACACAAAGTTGGTTAGAGGCATAAGCCATAAAGCGGATACCGAGAGGAAGATACCAATCGCGAACAGGATATTCATGGGACCACGGTTACCACCAAACAGCCTATCCGATCCCCATCCAGCAACAAGTGAACCAACGAAACCGCCAATCTCAAACAGAGACAACGCAGCGTTGGCGTTTATCAAACTATAATCGTGCTCTTCGGTGAGATATAAATTGCCCCAGTCGTTAACTGCCGTTCTTACGATGTAAACCAACACATAGCTAAAGGCAAGCAGCCAAATGTACTTATTGCTGAACACATAGGTTTTCAGGATCTCTCGATAGCTTAACCCTTGCCCATGGCTCTCTTGCGCCAATTCTAGATGGTCATTGCGCCACTTCCCTACCGTCGGAAGCCCCATGGTCGTGGGCTTATCACGTAAGCGCCAACAGACAATAAGACCAATAAAAACACCAATCACACCCGGCCATATAAACCCAGATCGCCAACTGTATTGGAGAGTTAGATAGCCGACGAGAATAGGAATCAATGCCCCACCAACGTTGTGTGCTGTATTCCATATAGCCCAGCGAAAGCCTCTTTCGGAGCGAGAATACCAGGTCGTCAATAACTTGGAACACGATGGCCAGCCCCAGCCTTGGAACCATGCATTAAGCACCCAAAGCGATATAAAAGCCGCCAACGAACTAGAAAAACCAAACGCGATATTGATCAAGCCTGTCGCGATTAGGCCGAGCCCCATGAAGTAACGCGGGTTCGACCGATCCGATATGGTGCCTGAAATAAACTTAGATAAGCCGTAAGAAAGATAAAAGAGCGTGCCAATCAAGCCGATATCGCCTTTGTCTAAGCCAAGATCGGTGATCATGGCTGGCGCGGCATAATTAAAGGTTTTACGAGTGAAGTAAAAACCTGCATAGCCGACATACATTCCTATCATGATGTGAAGACGCCAATAACGATAACGCTGATTGACCTCATCATCGCTTAGAGTATGACTTTTTGACGTTGTTGAGCGCAGAAATCCAAACATATTCGTTCTCACACTTTAGGTAATGTAACGCTGATATTAGTACCCGAAGAAGAGTCATTAGCGTTGATTGCCATCTTGCCACCGAGCGCCTGAACACGCTCTTGCATACCACGAACACCCATTCCTTTGAGAAGATCCTGCGCTGTAAAACCAACACCATTGTCTGTAATTCGAAGATAAGCTTGATCATCTAGAATCAGTTCTATTCTAATTTCACTTGCTTCAGCATATTTGTGGGCATTGTTTAAAGACTCTTGGCACAGTCGGAAGAGAGTAACCTTGAGCGTGTCACTCAAACATGAGTAGTCACCGTGCCAATTTAGCTGGATATCAACGCCGTGATCTGAAAACTCCATTTCCCGTATGAGCTGTTCAACGGAGTCCTTCAGGTCAAGGTCGTCCAACATTTTTGGTCTTAGCTTTGTTAGCAAACGCTTGGTGGTGTCATAAACATTCAACGACAATGATTCAATCGTACCAGCACAGCGAACGCTCATTTCAGCCGCATCGACACGTTTGATAATGCTCGCTTGAGTCCGAATTGCCGTGATGTTCTGGCCTATCTCATCATGTAACTCACGGGCAATATCACGACGAACCGATTCTTCAGCCGTGATTAGCTGACGGGAAAGGTTTTGATTCCTAGAGAGCTCACTGCGTAATTTCGAGTTGAGATCTTTTTGTTTTTGAACAGCTAAACCAAGCAAAATACCTGTGATGGTCTGAGCGGAAAGAGACAAGAGTAAATCAGTAATTTCGAGTTTGGACGTGCCACTGTGGGCTGCAATCAACGCGACGCTATTTAGCAGGGTAGCGAGCAAGGCGCCTTGCCATCCATAACGAACGGCGAGCAAGATAATAGGGATAGCCATACAGAACGGGGCGAAGCGCCTTAGCTCATCTGGCAAACTGGTTTGTATCAAAATACTGACGACCAACAAGAGGCTGTATAAAGCGATGTGACGGATTTTGAACTCAATGACATTGTTGATTAAGTAAGAGCTCAGTGGCGCCCACTTATTTTGGAATAGGTAATTCCATACCAGATAACACATCGGCACTAACATCAAACCACCGGTGGTGCTCACCAACCACACCATGTAAACAGCCGGAACATGAGAACTGACCGCGGCAACATTGATGAGTGCTGTGACCATGATTAAGCTCGCCATCACCAACAAGTGACGATTCAGGTCACCAGAATAATAACGTTTGGCAATTAGAGTGGCTGGAATACTTAGTCCACTGGCGATTAGTATCGTCAGCCATTGAGGTTCATCAAGTAGGAGAGCGAGGGCAATCGCGAGCCCCCACTCTGCAATATAGATAGCAGGCCAATAGTGAGTGCGAGTGTGCAGCGTCATTCCTAATCGGAGTGAGAATGGGAAAAGCAGAATGGCTAACTCAGGGTCATTAATGAAATAGAAGGCAATAACCCATAAACAGAACCATGCACAGCCAGCCATAAAAACCCCGCATAAGGAGGTGGCTAGATAAGAACGCATTAGTACTGGTCTTGAGCGAACAATTTAGCTAACTCAACGTTGTTCTTAACATTGAGTTTGTCCATGGCATTGGCACGGTGCACATGTACCGTTTTATGGCTAACCCCTAACTCGACAGCAATAGATTTCACGTCGAGCCCTGTCGCCAATAACTGGCACACTTCGCTTTCCCTGCGGGTGAGCTGATTTAACGAGGCTTTATTCTTCATTGGTGTCGCAAGTTTTATGGCGATATCTGGCGTAAGGTAGCAGCCGCCATTTGCGCTCGTGTGTACGGCCTGAATTAACTCATCAGGGCTACAGCGTTTACTGAGATAACCTTTAGCTCCTAACTCTAATGACTTTTCAACCATCGCCGGAGAGTCATGTACGCTCAACATAATACTAGCAATGCCAGATGGAATCTCTTCCAATAAGCTCAGGCCACTTTCATCTTGCATTGAAATATCCAAGATAACGACATCAGGGTGACAACTTGGCAGTCCGAGGCGCGCTTCTGCCGCAGAGTTAAACTCCCCCACGACCGTTATATCAGTTTCAAGACTGAGTAATTGAGCGAAGCCAGATCGAACAATGACGTGGTCATCAACAAGCGCAACATTAATCATGATATTAACCAAAATTAAGAGTGAGAAAGAAAAATAGCCCCAACAGGAGCTATCTAAAATTAAGTTTATTGGTAGAGATGATACTGAATCGAACTAACGATTGGTATGATCTCACGTGCTTTAAACCAATAAAGCACGTGAAACTATCTACCCGAAACTCTCTTTGCGAGAACAAGTACTCAGACAAGCTACGCGTTTTGAGCCGCTAGGTGCATCTTCTTCGCGTGACGAATCTTCTTCTCTTCCGCAATAGCAACGAACAACAGTAAAACAATACAAATGGCAGCAGAAGTATCGAGTGCTGCAAATGTCCCTTTCCAACCTGTTAAGCCGAAAATAGGCGTTCCGTCTGCAATCATGCCTAGGCCAAGTTTGGCAAAACTGTCACCAATTAGGTAAGCAAATGTGCCTTTCACGCCATCAGCCACACTGATTGCTTTCTTAGGAACAAAACCTACCGCAGCAACACCAATCAACAGTTGAGGACCGAATACTAGGAAGCCAAGTACGAATAGTGATGCTAGGTACATGAACTCGCTCGTTGCATGCTGATAAAACTCTAGAGATACAATAATCAGTCCAAGCGATACACAAGCAACTAAAGCACGACGTCCGTTAGCAAGGTCTGATAAATAACCCCACATTAATGTACCGACCAGAGCGCCAACTTCGAACAGAGTAAAGCCTGAAATAGCCGTTTCTTTTGATAGACCTAACTCTTGATACGCATAAACTGTAGACCATTGATCGATACCGATACGAACAATGTACAAAAAGATATTCGCGAAGCAGAGTAACCAGATCACTTTGTTTTTAAGGATATATTCAACAAAGATCTCTTTCTTAGTCATTTGATTTTCTTCAGCAATAGTATCTTCTTCGCTGATTTCTTCGTCAAACAACTCTTCAACTGTACCTAAACCGTATGCTTCTGGAGAGTCGTTACCAAAACGCATCCCAATAAAACCAACCACAATCGCGATGATCGATGGGAACACGAACATACCAATTACGTTGCCATCAAAAAAGTAGTTAGCGCCAAACAGCGCTACACCAGCAGCACCTGCACCACCTACGTTGTGTGACATGTTCCAAAGACCTAAATACGACCCACGCTTATTACGAGGCGTCCATTTAGTAATAGTCGAATAACTTGAAGGACCACCGGTACTTTGAAAGAAACCACTCAATGCGTAGAAGGCAACCATCATGAATAAGCTAGCGCTGCCTCCACCCAAGCTGAAGCTAAAGCCCAACATGGCAAGGCCAGATAGGATAAGCATGAATGGCAGGAACTGCTTGGTGTTTTTGCCATCCGCGTAGTAGGAAACAACCGTTTTACCAATACCATAAGTAATTGAAAAGCCAAGACCAATAAGACCTAGATCGGTCATTGATAATCCATAAGTAGAAATCATGTCGTTTTGCGCGACATTGAAGTTCTTACGGATTAAATACATGGTCAAATAGCCAATGAATACGACTAGGTACGATTGTAGGAATGGTTTAAACCACATTTTTCTTCTAGTTTCGACCGGAAGATCCAGCGTCGGTTTTCTAACCTGATCTAGGAACTTTAACATTGTGAACTCTCTTATTATTGATGAGGTCTGCACGGAACATTACTGACCATGCACTCTTTGCAATTCGATGATGAAATAATAAGGAGTCTAAAAAGCGACCGCATGAGAGAGGGTCTTAGAATAACTAGGAAAAATTCTTAGTTCAGAATCGGGAGTCAAGAAAGCGTGAACAGCATCACTTTATTTAAAATGTGTTATGCCGTGAAGAGGTATTGGAAAGGTGTCGTTAGTTAAGATATTTAGTAGGTGCCCCAAGCAAACTAAACATCGATTGTATTGAGCAGTTTATTGAAGTCTAAAGTGGCTAATAAAAGCCACATTAGATTCGCTTTACGGTATCGTAACCTAAACGATAGATAATAGAGTTTAATTATTCTTAGACACATCCAACTTATTCAGCAACGACGGAAAGCCCCAACCGTTCTCACCTTCGACCACAGGTTCTCCGGTCAAATACTCAAACAGCGTTGGAGCCAAAGAGCCATTAGCTTCGATTTTCAATTGCTGAGAGTTATCGCCAATTGGCGCTCCCCAGAATCCGATGAAGGCATCTTTCTCTAAGTAATCCTCACCAGCATGACGACCCGGCACCTTAGTGTTGTAACCAATTCCCGCTTTAGGGAACAAGTTAACCGTGCCAGCCCTATCTTCAAGGTAGATATTAGCCAGTTGATTCACTGAATCTGGTCGAGGTGTTGGTTGCGTCAATGAAGTCCACTCAGCACTGCTACACCACGTTGTCACATCCGCCTTAACCGCTCGGTTAATACATTTTTCTACTAATAGAGAGTACTGTGAAAAATCAGCTTCGCTTGGTGATGCTAGGTATGGATTTAACCTTTGCGTATTGAGCAAAATTGGCGCTCGGTTGTCTTCCAATGACTCATAGAAAAGCTTGTCACCTTCACGAGTGATCAATTCATCGACCCGTTTTAAATCACGATTGCCAATCACACGAACAGCGCAGCGTTGTTGATCACATGTGCTTTCTCTTACGACCATATAATCAAGACTTTCAGGCAAGCGTTGCGCTATCTGATTGATGATGTCGATATTCTGACCAGCTGTCGCCGCAATCGGAGACCACTGCGTGAGTTCTTGGTAAACTGGCTGCACCTGCCACCCGTGAGCCGAATTAAAGAAGTCCATCATGAAGTTACCACCAGCAGTAGAAGCAACCACAACATCCAACTCCTTCGAACTTGGGTAGCTTAGGGCATTGGTGATTTTAGGCCCTTCACCCTCGTCTGAAGATATCTTCTTAACCACTATTGGGTACTCTAGCTCTGCTTGTAAGCCTTCAAACACCTGCTTTTCGGGATTGAGCGCGTAGAACACCGGCGTTAAACCATGATCCCCTGCCATGCCCCATAGTGTTTTATCGTAAACGCCGGCACTGCGGTAGGTCGCTTCAATCTGGCGAATCCAATAGTCCAGTCGGTTAAGCTCTCCAGTCGGCATCAGAATTTCGTCACTAAAAGGACCGGTAAAGTGCGCGAAGTGATCCGGCCATGGGTTATACACCAAGGTGTAGTCTGGCATCCCTTTTCCATCTAACTCGGCAAACTGAGTGATAGACTGTTTAACCAGAGCTCTCTTTGAAAACTTAGTGAAAAAATCAAAGCCAGATATAGTCTGATACGCTTCAATATCTTCAATCAAGGCTTGACGCTTTTCTTGCAAAACCACTTCGACTTCTGAACGTTCTTGAAGCTCTTTAACGCAGCGTTTCTCACCATAATCACGTAGTGACTCACCCAAACCTAGGTTTACTAACCCATCGTAAGTGGTGTGAGCATTCCAATCATATTGAGCGTTGCAGTTCAGCGTTTTTAGGTAATCAAGGCGATCAAACATGGTTTGTACCTTATTGTCTGCCATCAACACATCTAACTGCAGGGCATCATTACCAAAGAAGTAATACGCTCGGTCGATCTCTCGGTCGACAAAGTGGAAATTAGGGATACCCGTTCCACCGTTACCAGACACTTTTGCACCCGTTTTGATGATAGGTAGGTTACGTACGCTGATTGTGGGAGTTGAAGAGATACCCACTCGGCTAATATTGTCTCGATGCTCTTGATAGAGCTTTTTGAAGAACGGAAGATAATTCGGATCACGATAGGTTTGTTCAGACAGAACTTCCATGAAACTCACTTGTTGTTGATGCTCAGGCTCAATCACCGTTTCTAACTGAGGTTTGTATTGCGCTCGGTTTTTATGGTTCTGATAAGCCACCGAAATGAAAGGTGAATCTTCATCGACCAACCCCTCAATCAACCCTTGCTGTAAAGCATCGACCGTCACTTGGACCGCAAAACGTTTTTGCTGTTGGGATTCTAAGAATTGAATGAGCGCATCAGGCTGGTCACTGAACGCTTGTTGCATCCAATCATCGAGCGCTTCTGCACGTTCTTCTTTAAACACAAATTGTCGATAAGCTTTAAGCAAGTTTAAGCGCACAAAATCAATGAGAGTGATGGTAAGAGCTTGTGCTTTGTTATTCGGCTTATCAGCGTTTTCTGGTTTGCCATCTTCTGCAATCGCCAGCATTGCAGACTTCATATCGCCGTCATCCATTCCCAATGCCGCTTTACCGATCAAATCAACGATGATCGGTTGAATCTGAGCGATGATCGCTAGATCTTCAGGGCTATTGGTTAAGTATGTGTAATTCGCAGGGAGCGTGTCCATATCCTGCCAGACACCAATTTCGAATAACGCATCGTAGATAACCACCATGTTGGCAATGAACTGTTCATCGATACGAATACCTTCATGATGTCCCGTTGCTTCAGTCGAGGTATCTGGCTCGTGATGCTCTGAGGTTGGCTTATCTCCAACATGATAGAGGCTATGTTCAAAGCCCTTTAGCGCCTGCTTATCATAAACCGTCGACAAGTAAGATTTGAACACATCTTCACTGCCCAAGCCTGAATAGCGGTCGTAATAACTATAGAGAAAATAACCCAAAGGAATTGAGTACGTCGGGTTAGATAACTGAGCAACGACTCTGGCTTTTGTTTTGACATCTAAAGGGAGAGCGAGAATATACGCATCTAATGTAACGCCACCAATGGTGAAAAGAGCTGCATCACGAGTGAGTTTGGCAGAATAACTTAGGCTTGAAAGCACCTGATTTTTCAACACTTCACTGGAGCTAAACACGCCACCAATGACGGGCGTTGTTGATATATCAGCGGCACTCGGAGCTGATGCAAGCGCCAACGATAAGGCACTGAATAAACTGGCGTAACTGCGAACGTGAGAATAAGAGCTCATCAAATTTCCTTTAGATCAACACACTTCTATAAATGCAGCGTATTGTTTCAGTTTGCATTTATTAGTCAACCTATGAAAACGTTTGTTTTCTGATTCGAAGAGCTCGAATACTCTTACAATCGCTTACCGCTACCGTCTTCCCACATCACTTCGCATTCGTCTTTAATGGCCGCTTTCAATAGTTCAACTAACGGGAAAGCTCGGCTACCGATATTAACAGGCGCTTCAACAACCTCTTCATTATCGTCATCGGTATTTTCTTGTTCTACCTGCTTGCTCTGCTCAGCGGCGATCGCAGCACGCAAATTACTTAACGCTTGAGAAACCTCTGAAGCATCAATTGCTCCTGGAATAGTGCCACTATGCCCAAGCATCTTAATGAACTGAAGACCGACTTCACCAAACATCGTGACGCTAGCATGAGCTTTGCAACTAAAGGTAATTAACATTATGAGCCTCTATCAAATTTAGGTATCTATAAACATTAGCTATCTACAAACTATGTTGAGTAACGTATTGGAAAGCAAGTAGATAATAGCCAAGTAACTTCCTGCAACTAGAACCGTGATTGTTTCACTAACGGATACATCTGCACCGTTAGTGACGCGCATCACTATTTATTATGAGTCACTCATCATTTAAATATGAAACCTTGATAGTAGTCACACTAAAAAGGTCACTAACACTCTGCTATGACTTTTATTTCATCTACTATTAACATCAATCATCAAAATCTTTGGCACAAATCACATGAAAAGGCTCGTCGGCAGACACCTAGAAGAAATGGCGGACATACGATCCACTCGCAAGCAAAAAATTGTCCACTCCTTTTCACTGGCTGCCGCTGCGTTATTCACATTCTACACTTGGGCTTACTTCCAAGGTCAGCATTACACTCTGTCAATTTTCGAACTGTGTTTTGCACTTATCGCTATCTCCAATGCATTTTACGTGAAAAAAGTCACTGCCGCTGAGTATTCAGAATTGATTCTAAGTGGTGTTCTGCTCGTTCAAGGAGTCATCCTATTCTTGTACAGTCACGCCATTCCCGAGCGGACACTCTGGCTCTACCCGATTTTGGCTGCCGTCATTTTCATAAACGATTTCAGAATTGGCATTATATTCAGTACCTCATTTTGTGTATTTATCAGCACCTTGATTACAGCTATGCCTAGCAGCTTTTCTTTACCTTTTAGCAGCTCACACCGGTTTATTCTTAGCTTATTTACAATGAGCTTGGTATGTCACACATCAGCTTATTACTACACAAAAGCCGTCAGTTATATTCAACGCCTATATAAAGAGGGGATTGAAGATCTGGCCTATAGAGACCAACTAACAGGCTTGGCAAACCGTTGGAGCTTTGAACGCTGGGCGACAGAAAAACTTGCGACAGTGGATAGTGAACGCTCACTGACTGCATTAGTTTTTTTGGACATAGATGACTTTAAAGGCATTAATGATAGCTACGGGCACGACGTCGGAGACAGTGTTTTGCAGCATTTTGCGAATCGTTTAAGCAACAACATCCGAACCAGAGACAGGGTAAGTCATGAATACGATTATTCGATTGCGCGCTTTGCTGGAGATGAGTTTGTTTTGATGCTCTACGATGTACCAACTCGCAAAGATCTAGACGGTATTTTAGATCGGATTTGTGGGCTATTCGAAAGTGGTTGCCAGACAAACGAGAGAATCAAGGAATTGACACTCAGTGTTGGGGTTTCGTTGTACCCGCAAGATGCTCAAGAATTACATGAGCTGACGAGATGTGCTGATAAAGCGATGTATGTTGCCAAACATTCAGGAAAAAATCGATACGCTTATTATCACGATAATCCCGTATCAACCTTGATAGAAGAGCTACCAACGAACCTCGCCTTCTCAGAATCGGAATCATCTGAGCTTGAAGGTTGTCTTGAAGCGAAGGTCGAAGGGAACAATGTTACGTTATTAAAAACGCGTCCACGCTAGCCTGCCATATACATGGCCCATAAACTCACTAAGCCAATAACAATAATCCATACGACTTGTCGTACTAAATTTCGGTTTTCGTTCTTAGATTTAGCAACGGTTTTAAAAGCGGCTTGCTTGGCCGAGTGTATAAAAGGCCCATCTGCTTGGTGCTTTCTAACACGGCGCTTAACCGCTTTATTCGCAACCTCTGTAAAACGCTGACCTTGCTCCGTTGTAAAATCGTTATCAAAGCCCATCCGACCTTGCCTTTCGCCATGTTTTTGCTGTACTGCCATAGCGGCCTCCTTGGCGGTCTGCTCTCTATTCAAGTATAGACATAATTTCATATTCTTACCTGTTCAAAATTTTCGAATAAGTCACTCAACACTGTGCCATCTTCTTTTTAAATCAAATTACATAAACTACAGCTATTCAAGTTTATGAGGATTTCAAAATGACGAGTGTAAGAGCAGTAGATCATGTGATTGCAGCACACGCTACCTCCGATGGTGATGGCGTAAAAATACAAAGACTCGCTGGTTTCAATAACACGCGTTTCTCTCCATTTTTAATGATTGATGAACTTAAGTCGGATGAAAGCAAAGATTATGTTGGCGGCTTTCCTCCACATCCTCACCGTGGGATAGAAACGCTCACTTACATGCTGCAAGGTCACTTCCAGCACAAAGACCACATGGGGAATGTTGGAGAGCTTCGCAGCGGTGGTGCACAGTGGATGGCCGCGGGTCGTGGTGTGATTCACAGCGAAATGCCAATGATGGAAGAAGGTGCACTGCATGGATTTCAGATTTGGATAAACCAACCTGCAACACACAAAATGCAACCAGCGCAATATCACGACTTCCAAAGTGAAAGCATCGCGGAGCATCAAAGTGAGCAAAGTGGTTTATTGAGAGTTATTGCGGGTGTATTCGAACTGCATAACCTAGCTGACCATGATGTAGAGGCTTTACGAACGCAAGGCCCACTGCAACAAACAGGTGTGCCGTTAAGCGTAGCGGATTGGCGATCTCATTCTGGGCAAAAAATAACATTAGGGATAGATGTTAATCACAATGCCATGACTTACGTGTACCGAGGCAGTATTAAGATCGGTGATAAAGTCATCAACCAAGGTCAACTTGCGTTACTCACTAAAGCTGACTTGCTGTCTCTGAGTAGTTTAGAAGATTCAGGTGTACTGATTTTTTCTGGTGAGCCGATTAATGAACCTGTTGCGCACTATGGTCCGTTTGTCATGAACTCGATGGAAGAAATTGAACAGACGATTCAGGACTACAACAATGGCGTTTTTGAGACTTACTAATTGACGACGTCTTTGCGCTTTTAGCTTTGAATTGAAGTTAAAGATTGAAGATTGAAGATTGAAGATTGAAGAGATTTTGCAACGAACAACAATTTGGTCATCCATTTGATGACTGTAAAAACAAGTGACACTATCCACTGCCGGTTATTATCACTTATTTAACCACGCTCCTAGAGCGTGGTTTTTTTCTATTAAGCCATAGATAAACGATACTCTGGTTGAACGAACTCAGGCCTTCCTACAAGTATTCACACAGGTAAGCTGTCGCTTCTTTAACCTGTAAATCGAATGAAGAGTCACCCGCAACGTCAAAAGACTCACCAGATTGGAATGTCGTCCAATCGTCATCGCCAACACGCTTTACAATTAAAGCACCTTTAACAACAGTCATCTTTTCCGGAGCTGCAGTACCGAATGTGTATTCACCAGCGGCCATCACACCAACACTCACATCAGCACCAGACTGGTTAAACGCTAACGACTTAACACCGCCTTCAAAGTATGTATTTTCTTTAATCATTGTACTTCCTTGTTATCTCAAAATTGCATTACTAGGCTCAACGAATAAGCCTATGCGTAAATTTAGGTGCTAATTGTTTTAACCAATTCGAGACTGTCCTACAAGAAATAAATGAATATAGCTTAGGATCTGTTGACCTTTCGAAGTTAAATTTCGTTCGAGATGAAATCATTTTAGGCGTGGCATTGGGTATACAACCTAATCATTCTAAGTAAATATTCCTTAACAAAGCATGAAGACTGAATGTGTGGGTAAAAAATCACTGAGGCAGTTTGATTCAAAAGAACATTCGATCCTACTTCTAACTCTTATAAGAACCTTTGCAACCTATCGTTTTATTTTATAGAATCATCACCAGTATGAGTAACTAAAATGAAGAGATAATGGCTAAAAATACCACGAAAAGCAGCGATATATTGGCCAATTCGTTACTCTACGCCTTCTTAATGGCTGGCTTTATGATTGCCCTCACCGTCGGCTATTTCGGCTACCAAGCCTACCAAAAATCTGTAAGCCCAAGTAACGTCCATGGCACATGGATCGAGATTGGTGCTCCACCTTACAAAACAGATATTCTTACACTTTCCGATGATGGTGTGATGATGAACTATCGATTCATCAGTACCTCGTTTGATTTTGATGGCAAAGATGTCACGATCAACACAGGTTCAGGCCCAACGATTTATACCATTAGCGGTACCTACAATTCACCTCGTTTAAAACGGTTAGTGCCGAACACACCATCCAAACAATTCATAAAAGAAGGGTATGAAGATACTGTTGCGGGTGATACTCAAGGACTCATGCAGCAACGACGCTCAGTATTAGCTGAACAATTCAAAAAATAATACTTTCAACAGCGCTTTGTTTAGTAACCCCTCTTACATCAATACTACCTGCCCCTTACAAGCACCGGTATGACGTGCTTCAGATTGTGATGCCGCTTCAGTTTGCGATATTTAATAATAGCTTACCGCACTTTTTCATAACTTCATGTCGTGTAATTTCACTTATGAGACTTTCCTTCTGGGTGCGGTTTTATTTTATAAAACATGGACTCAGCCTCTCATTCATTAAGCAACAGAATTGTAACAAGATACAATTTTTTAGTTGTCCATCGAAAACGGATTTATTTTCAGTTATGAAATTAAAACTCTCTCGAATACTGACGGGGAAGCTCCTTCAAAACTGACGGGAGCCGATTCTAGGACCACTTGGTTCTAAACCTTCAAGGAATGAGAGAAATAGTATGATTCGTATAAACACCTGTGCTGCGAGTATTGCTCTAGCGCTATCTGGTACGGCATTGGCCGCGCCAACAGCACCTAGCATTGATATGTACGGTTCCAACAACCTACAGTTTTCTAAAATTGAACTCGCGATGGAAACCACCTCTGGCTACAACCAGATGGTTAAATATCACGATAAAGCAAAAGTCGACGTTAAGTTCAACCAATGGAGCGGAACGTCAGGAAACACGTACAACATCTACTTTGATGGCGTTAAAGTAGCGACGGGCCCAATTACTGGCAGCCAAACTACAGCTTCATTCGAATATGGCCAAGGCGGCTTATTTGAGATGAAAATCGAAGCGTGTGATGAAACAGGCTGTACCAAGAGTGCACCCGCTCAGATCACCATCGCTGACACTGATGGCTCACACCTAGCGCCACTTGCGATGAACGTGGACCCGAACAACAAGTCATACAACACAGATCCAAACACGGTAGTCGGTACTTACTTTGTTGAGTGGGGCATCTATGGCCGTGATTACACAGTCGATAACCTACCTGCTGACAATTTGACCCATATCCTTTATGGCTTCATTCCAATTTGTGGTCCTAACGAATCAGTGAAATCAGTGGGCGGCAACAGTTACAACGCACTCATGACGGCTTGTCAGGGCGTTAACGATTACGAAGTGGTGATTCACGACCCTTGGGCGGCTTTCCAAAAGAGTTTCCCGCAAGCGGGTCATGAATACAGCTCCCCTATCAAGGGTAACTACGCGATGATGATGGCGCTTAAGCAGCGTAATCCTGATTTAAAAATCATTCCATCGATTGGTGGTTGGACGCTGTCTGACCCATTCTTCGATTTCACAACCAAAGCTAACCGAGACACCTTCGTTGCATCGGTTAAGAAATTCCTTAACACGTGGAAATTCTACGACGGTGTAGATATTGACTGGGAATTCCCTGGTGGAGGCGGTGCGGCGCCAGACCTTGGTGACCCTGTGAATGATGGCCCAGCTTACATTGCACTGATGGCAGAGCTGCGCACTATGCTTGATCAACTAGAAGCGGAAAACGGTCGTACTTACGAGCTAACATCAGCGATCGGTGTTGGTCACGATAAGATTGAAGACGTGAACTACGGCGAGGCTATCCAGTACATGGATTACATCTTTGCAATGACTTACGACTTCTACGGCGGTTGGAACAACGTTTTAGGTCACCAAACAGCACTCGACTGCGGTAACTTCATGCGCCCTGGTCAATGTGATGGCACAGGCCTTGATGAAAATGGCGAACAGTACACTGGCCCTGCTTACACCACAGACAACGGCATCCAATTGCTTCTTGCGCAAGGTGTTCCAGCGAACAAACTTGTGGTTGGTACAGCGATGTACGGTCGTGGTTGGGAGGGTGTATTACCGTCATCACTTTCAGATCCTAGCGATCCAATGACAGGCGTGGGTAATGGCAAACTAACCGGCAGCTCTGCGCAAGGCGTATGGGAAGATGGCGTTATTGACTACAAAGGCATAAAAGCGAACATGCTTGGTGCAAACAACCAAGGCATCAACGGCTTTGAATATGGTTACGACGAAATGGCAGAAGCGCCTTACGTTTGGAACCGTACTTCAGGCAAGTTGATCACATTTGATGATGACCGCTCAGTGAAAGCAAAAGGCGCATACGTTCGTAGCCTTGGCCTTGCGGGTCTATTTTCTTGGGAAATTGATGCGGATAACGGCGATATTCTGAATGCGATGCACGAAGGTCTAGCAGGTGGAACTACTGACCCTGTAAACCGTAAACCAACCGCAGCAGCGGGCGCAGATCAATCGGTTGAAGGCCCTGCTTCTGTTTCTCTAGATGGCAGCGCTTCAAAAGACAGCGACAGTACAATTGCGAGCTACGCTTGGTCACAAGTAAGCGGAACGGCGGTAACGCTAGCCAGCGCGAATGCGGCTGTTGCGAGTTTCGATGTAGTGGAAGTCGCACAACAAGAGACTCTGACATTCAGCCTAACCGTAACAGATAACGAAGGCGCAACGTCAACAGACACAGTTGTTGTGACAGTAAACCCTAAAGACACAGGTCCAGTAAACACAGCTCCGATCGCAGTTGTTTCTGCTCCGGCTGAAGTGAGTGCAGGTGATGTAGTTGTCGTTGATGCTTCGGCTTCGAGCGATGCGGATCAAGACACGCTGACCTTCACGTGGGATGTACCTGCAGGTATTGATGCTACTGTTCAAGGCGCTTCAGTAAGCTTTGTCGCGGCTGAATACACGCAAGACACGACACTTAATTTCTCAGTGACAGTCAGTGATGGTACAGAGACATCAGTCGCGGCTACTTCAGTGAAAGTTCTTAAGAAAACCACAGGCGGTGGCACGTGTACTAACGCTTGGGATTCAAGTGCGGTCTACAATGGCGGTGATCAAGTGACCCAAGGTGGTAAGGTTTGGGAAGCGAAATGGTGGACAACAGGTGAAGATCCAACAACGACTGGCCAATGGGGCGTGTGGAAAGAGATCGGCCCAGCAAACTGTGCAAACTAAAAATAGGGTTTTGATAAACGCTAACTAAGCGTCGACTAAACACCTAAAAGCAAAGGCCAACCAGATAATGTCTGGTTGGCCTTTTTAGTGTTTGTTTTCTTAATTGGCGTTCTACTTGCTTGATTAGTTAAACTTAGCCAATCAAATTATCAAAGCTCTCAAACACTTGTGGGCACTTCATTACTCGTCCGTGGCCTTGCCCTTGAGTTGCAATCAAGTTAACGCGACCCATTTCATAGGCTGCACGCTTCGACACATCAAACTTAGTAAACTTATCTTGTTCATCATGAACAATGATAGTCTGAGACTCACGAAGCGCTAGCTTTCCATAAGGATCCACAGATTGAATCGGGTAGTTAAATTGCTCTTCTACTTCTCCGACTACCGCCTCAAACAGTTTCATTGAGTAACCAGAGCGAGCAACACTGCCAAATAGGTTTTCTAGATAATCCAGTACAGGTGCAATCAGCAACAGCGGCTTGTTTTCCAATTTAACGTGCTTACATTCCAATGCAGAAGCCGTACCCATGCTGTGACCGACCAAACCTGCTACCTCCCCAACCGAATCTAGAATCGCTTCCAAGCCATTCACAAATGCAGGGATATGACCATGTACACCATCACTGCCACCGTGCGCCGGGTGATCATAAGCCAGAGCCGTAAAACCTTTGGCTGCAATATGTTCCATCAGAGGGAAGAACTGACTCGCGGTGCCAGACCAACCATGAGTCAGAACCCAAACTGGACCGGTACCCAAAGAATACGTTTTTAAGACGCCATCACGACCTTTGATTTCACTCTTGATAAGCCCTTGCGGATCGGCATTTTTCTGCTCAGTACGCATTGGAGTGAGCAGCAGCTTACGTGCCGTTTTCTTCGCATGACTTGGCGCTAAAATGTAGTGCAGATTGGTTGTAGCGCCAATCAAGCTACGCTTGAAGCTAAATTTGTTCGATGTATTGAAATAGATTTTGTCACTCATGACCGTTCCTTGTATCGCCATCATTGTTGGCGGATCGAGCTCGGCCCTAAAATCGAACGACCGTGCTATTTGTTAGTATAAAAAATGGCGAAAACGCTATTTATGACTGCTTGCCGCCACTTCTCTCAAAATCTTTTGCAAACCTTAACTAAGCAAGGTCACATGCTTTGCGAATTCCATGATTTTCGAACTTCATGATTTGCGAGCTAAGTGGCTTACGAGTTAACCTGCTGTATGTATTAAACCGCTTTCCAACTGGCTACCAAGCGCTGTACACCACTCCAAAAATGGGTGTGGCTCGCTTGTTGACCTCGTAACGAGTAGAACAAGTTCGCACTCAAATAAAGGCCATATAATTCAAAGGTTGCCTGTTTGGGATCTAAATCGGCCCTGAACTGTTTGCTCTCAACCGCTTTTGCTACCTGAATCGTCAAGTAATCAATCCACACTGAAATGGTTTTCTGCAGTGCCTTCTGAATCACAGACGTTTCGCTGCCTGCATCTTTCCAAGCATCAATAAACATACAGCTGCCTTGGAATGAATGGTTCCAACCCAACCAATTGTCGAGCAACTGTTTCAATTTCGCTTCGATATCACCATCCCCCAGCTCTCTTGCGGGAATAATGACTCTCTCAGTGAATATGGCGTTGGAGTACTCGAGTACAGAGAGTTGCAGGTTCTCTTTAGAGTTGAAGTGTGCAAACAAGCCACTTTTAGACATGCCACACTGCTTGGCTAACTCGCCAATCGTCAAACTCTCGAGACCATTTTCGCTCGCAAGTGCGAATGCATGGCTCAAAATATACTCTTTGGTTATCTTTCCTTTGCTCATTATTCACCAACAATAAATCTGATTCTTTATTTTTAGCACGTTCGTACTTTTTTTCAAGTTTTTTACTTAACCCTTGGTATTCATTTTGTCTTATCAAAGAACTGTGGAAAAATGCGACAGTATTCAAAGGAAATTGAAATCGACTAACAAAGGAAAAACAATGAACACACTTTGGGAACAGTTTGCGTTTTCGGCGTCAGTAACAGGCCCTATCTGTTTAATGCTGTTTCTTGGTGTGATGCTTAAGCGAATTGGCTTGATCAATGATAATTTCATTGATGTCGCGTCCAAGGTGGTATTTCAAGTCACCCTACCCGCGATGCTATTTCTGAGTATTGTTCAATCGAATCACAACTTTTCAGCCAGTAGCGCGTTAGTTGCGTTTGGCGTCATCGCTAACTTTGTCTTTTTCTTGTTCACGATTTTCTCAACCAAGTTGGTATTCAAAAGCTCTAAAGATCAAGGTGTGATCATCCAGGGTGGATTCCGCGCTAATACCGCGATCATCGGCCTCGCCTACGTGGCTAATATTTATGGCAACCAAGGCGTGGCATTGGCTGCTATCTATGTCGCATCTCTGACCGTGCTGTATAATATTCAAGCCGTGATAGCACTGACACCCAAAGGCAAAGACACCGGCGCTAAAGCCATTAAAGTGATCGCCAAGTCCATCACCAAAAACCCGTTAATCATCGCTATTTTCTTAGCAGTCGTCTTCTATGCACTTTCAATTCCCATTCCAAAAATGGTGACTGATGCTGGGCAATACTTTGCCAACATGACTTTGCCTTTGGCTCTACTTTGTACTGGTGGTTCTCTAGATATTAGTTCGCTTAAACAAGAAAAGTTGTCTACGTGGTTCGCCTCTAGTTACAAGTTAATCGCGTCACCTTTACTGACTACACTGGCTGGCTGGTACTTAGGGTTTGAAGGGCTCGATCTCGGACTTATCTTCTTGATGAGCGCAGCACCAACGGCAGCGGCAAGCTATGTTATGGCGCGTGCGATGGGAGGAAACTCAACACTCGCGGCTAACATCATCGCTCTTACTACTGTTGTTTCTCTTATCACTTGTACACTAGGTATATTTGCACTCACTGCAATGGATTTAATATAGCTGCGACAAGCTTCAAAAAACCGACACAAGCCTTGAAACAAAGGTCATAAGCCTTGATTTAGGACTAACTGGTTGGGCATAAAGGCTGCTAGATTTCGTAAAAATTTTACTGAGAGATCTGATATGTCTTCCGTTCAACATACGCCTTCACAACACATCGCCAGTATCGAGTTAGGCAGAGTGATTGCTATCTTGGCGATCATTGGTTTGCACGGCCAAATGGCACTCACTTATTGGCAAATAGATGAGGTGCCTTGGATCGGTTATGTGCTCAACCAAACCGCTCGTTTTGCCGTGCCTCTGTTCTTCCTTATTTCAGGCTATCTGATTCAACCTAAGCTCACAGCATCACCTTGGACAGCCTTCATCAACTACTCCAAACCACTACTCAAAGTTTGGTTGGCATGGAGCATCATTTGCTTAGTGATGCCATTCAATCTCGCGAAAGTAGAAGAGTTTGGCTATCTAGGCGAACGTGAAGGCTATTGGGGTTTCTTAATGAATACCCCACTCAACTCTTTCTTAGAGGGTGGGTTGGTACATTTATGGTTCATTCCCGCCCTTGTGTGCGCGGTTTTGATCATCGCCTTAATGGTAGAGATGAAACTCGATAAGCTTCTACTACCGGTGGCCATTCTGCTTTACGTCTATGGTGTATTGGCGGGCAGCTACACAAGCTTAACCGACCTTAGTGCCCCTTTCTTCACGCGTAACGGTCCGTTCTTCAGCACGTTAATGGTGACCTTAGGTTTCCTCATTCGTCAGCATCAATGGAAAGTGTCCTCAGCCAAAGCATTAGGGTTATTGGCGTTAGGCATGGTCATCCACTTTGCCGAAGCGGCATGGCTAACCCAATTTGATATCGCCTTTAATATTCACGATTTCTTGTTTGGTACAGCTTTGTGGGGGATTGGTGTGTTCATGTGGCTTTTAGCTAATCCAAACATCGGCGATTACGCATGGCTTCGCGCTATCTCGAATCGTATGCTAGGTATCTACGTTTGCCATCTGTTGATCATTATTTTGCTGTTCAATGTCTGCGGAGTATTGGGCATCACTGAACTCGCTAAAGACATTACCGTGTTCTTCGGCACCTTTACCCTGAGCTTTATATTGATCGCTGGTATAGAAAAAACGCCACTGCGCCACTGGTTACTTCGTTAGTGCTCATCTAGCCAACGACGCATTACAGGCCTAGTGACAATCCTCAGTCTGTAATTTGCCTTGATGCAACATTCTTTTATGCAACGAGGTTCGCCTTGCCAGTGAAAGCACTAACTCGCTTTCACTGGCAACTTTAAACTCCAACATCCCTTTCCCTCTTATGCGTTACTCTCTTTTAACCACTGACGTGGTGACACACCCGATACATGCTGAAATGCGCGTGAGAAACCTGAATAACTGTTGTAACCGACTTCATCGGCAACCCAGTTGATGGGCTTATTTTGCAGTAACAGAGATTGAGCAACGGAAACACGCCACTTTTGCACGTAATCTCCCGGCGTTTCACCCACCTCACGCTTGAACGCTTCTATAAACTGAGTTCGAGACATCGCGGCCAATGACGCCATTTCTGCAACCGAAAAGTGACGAGCAGGCAACCGGTGAATAGCCGTCACCACAGCAGCAAGCCTTGGGTGTGCAAGAGCAGAGAAAACGCCGCTATCGATTTTTTGCTGTTCAATGAGATGACGAAAGATCAACGCCATCAACGCATCACTCAACTTGTCCATTAGGTATTGCTGCCCTGACGATTGTTGTCCTGAAGATGCTTGCCCCGACTCTCGAAACAGCACCTCAATCACAGGCATTAAGTTCGGTGCATCTTCAAACGGAATCACTATCATGTCGGGCAGAGCCGATAATAAATGATTCATCTGCCCTGAACGATACTCCACGTTCGCACACACAAGCTCAGCACCTTCTCCCACACCTTCAATTACATGTGGTGTGCTATTCGGCAGATAAATAATACAGGGCTGAGAAAGCTGCCTGCATTCCATATGAGCACCAGATAAGGTCAACTCCCCCGCTCTCAATACGTGAAGGTGCCCTTCTTTGCCTTGTTGCGCGTTAAATGACGACACCCCACACAGGTTTCCAGAATAGAAAACGCCAGTGCGTATCGAGAAGTGTTCCATTAATTGTGACAGCAGATCCATGCACCCTCCGAACGATTCGCTTAGTTTTTAGTTCTTTTGTCCCTCTATAGACCGGACGAGTGGGCTAAATTATTTCAAACAAGATAACCAACACTGACAAGGAACTTGATATGTCACACATGAAATCGACCAGTCAAAAAATCACTCTATTGGCCGCGTTACTAGGAACCAGCTTTTCGTTAATGGCAGCAGACCTTGATATGAGTGTCGACAACAATGATCTCGCCATTAAAGGTTATGACCCTGTTGCTTACTTTGCCAATGAGGGGCCAGTTAAAGGCACATCTGAATTCACAGCGACTTATAAGAATGCGATTTATAACTTTGTGAGCAGTGAAAACCGAGATGAATTCCGATCTAACCCATCGGCTTATGCACCTCAATATGGTGGCTATTGTGCCTTTGGTGTGGCAATGGGTAAGAAATTTGAAACGGACCCACTAGCTTGGAAAGTAGAAGGTGGGAAGCTGTACTTAAACTTAGATAAGTCAGTTCAAAAGCGTTGGCTGGAGAATACGCAAGAATTCATCCAAGACGCCAACAGCAATTGGACCACTATAAAAACCGTGGAAGCCTACAAGCTTTAAGTTCTAGGTTCTAGCCTTCAACGTTTATCCATTGCCCACTAACAAAACGGAAGCGACCGAACGCTTCCGTTTTTATTTTCAGCAGCCAATTATTGATAACACCAAGATAACAGCGATGTAACGCTCAAATCAGAGATAAATCAGTGCGATTTCAGCACGAATCAAAACCATTTTTATTCTATACTCCTAAAGATAAGCTTTTCTTTTCATGGAAGAATAATGATATTACTTAGGATTTTAGCAATCGGACTCTATGCTTTATCAACACTGACTTACGCTGCTCCATGGCAGTTCGTAAAAAGTGAAGATGGCATCATCATTGATAAGAGACCTCACACTGAAGGCTTGGTAGAAATACGAGCACAAATGCAAACGCCCACCACTTATTCTGGTTTTTTGCTGTTATTGGAAGACAGCGCGAACGTGCCAAACTGGATAGATAACGTATCGGAAAGTCGTGTTTTGATGCAGATATCTGAGGATGAAAATATCGTCTATACCCAGTTCAAAGCGCCTTGGCCTGCCAGAGATCGCGATATGGTGACCTACTCAAAATACAGCATCGAGGATGGGCAGTTTGTCTTGTCGATCAAGGATGCGTCCGATTATTTGGCGAAAGAGTCGGGGTACATTCGAATTTATGATGTAGATGCCTTATGGACTCTGCAACCGCTCACCAATGGCAATACTTACATTACCTACACCGCGTATGCGAACGCAGGTGGCATCCTGCCAAATTGGTTAATGAACAAATTATCGATTGATAGTGCACTGAGCACGTTTAAAGGGCTAAAAGAACAATTACAGAAGTACCAAGGCCAGCAGCACCCTAACCTGCCAAGTGAGTCTCGCTAGCGATACCAGTCGATGGGTAGATAACTAGGTAGATAAGTAGGTAAATAGGTAAATAGGTAAATAGGTAAATACTAAGGCCTTCTAGCGAGGTCGCGAGCTAAGATAAGCGCCAAACCAAACACCTGAAGAAACAGCGCAATATTCTTATAAAAAGCCATTTTTTCATCAAGCCTTTGGATAAACTCAACCAAAGTCAGGTTATCCAAATAATAGTCATCGATTCGTGAACGTTGTGATTCTTGGGCGCTGTTTATCAGCATCATAAGCTTGGGTAAATTAGCCAGTGAGATAGCCGGCACCTCATCACTCACCCAACTCCGAAGTTGGCCGCGCAGCGCTTCATCAAGAATAGTGGCGGGTTGGGCTCTTTCTGCTGATGACTTATCAAGGTGAATAAGAATAGCTTCACGCTTACGCTCTAGGGTTTCGATCGTATTCCAGGCCAATTGTATAGAGTACACATTGCCGTATTTACGATCGTTGTATTCCGATTTTTCCGCTTCAATTTTGTCGAGCACCAAGCTCGACATGACAATCGCCATGATGTTGAGTATTAACCCCGCAAGGACAATCGCCCAAGCAGGGGGAAGGCGCAATGCCATAATGCTCCCTAGAACATTTTATCAAAAGGTAGGTAAGCTAAGTTTAGGACAATCAAAGAGATCATGCAGATAAGCGTTAACACCATGCCCACTTTTCTACCCTTTAAGTTTTTTGCCAGAATACCTTTTGCATGAATCACACGCCCCAGAATAAATGCAACACCAATGGCATGAATAAGCCACACACTGGCACCATTCATCTCCAAAAAGCCCATCAAAATAACCGTAATTGGGATGTAATCCATTGCATTACTTTGTGCGGAACGTGCTATCTGTAGCGACTCAACACCGCCATCAGCATGAGCAACCAGATTGATTCGTCTTTGCTTAATGACTTCTATCGCCAACCAAATCATTACGACCGTCAGCAAGGCTGCGTAAAGTGCTGTAACCATTATATTTTCCTATTACTTTGAGTTTGTTGAGCGTATTTCGCTCACCTATCGACGGATGAGTTCAACAACGAATGATATTCGCGCCCGAACATTTGTAAGAGATCTCTCACACCGAACGTAAGAGATCACAGTCAAGCTTCGCAGAAAAAAGAAAAATTACAAACCCAACCCCTTGTTTTATATGAATCCACGCATATTTATTTTAGTTAACGAGGATATTTATTTCCTAAGGCTAATTGCGAATAAAGCCTCCAAAGTGTTTAATACTCATGTCGACAGGGAGTTGGCAGGAACAGGAAAAAGCCTAACGGATTAGGTATCTTCAGGATGAAGATTTGATGGCTTAGGATGAGTGATCAGCAAGGAAGTTTTACTCTAGGATAGAGTCACTTGTCAGGATGATGAGTTAGCATGGACACCGCTAGGAAGGCGATGGATTGGATAGGTTAAAGGATTTAGCCAAATCAAGGAACGATGCAAGGAGCATACGTGACCTTATTAAAAAATAAGTAACAACGTCAGTAGCAGGATGGCTACGAAAAAGAATAAACCCCGTTTGGTGAAAGCCAAACGGGGTTTCTTTTTTCAACATCGAAAAGCTATTAGTAACTGATCGTTCAAATAGTAGCTAATCGTTCAAAGCCACGTTACAAAATAATGTTCATCAAAAACATAGCACCAAACGCATTCAATACTGAAATCGCGATCATCACAGGGATATAACGACCTTCAGTACCAATTGGTCCCATGATGCGTCCCATATATTGCACCTGAGAACCCATCAAGTAGATAGCTGGCGCCAAAATAGCAATATGGTTGCCGTTCAGAATGCCTTGGTCAAACAACGTGATAACCACACCGACGGCACCACCCATCGACATCCACGCGCCAATCAATACTGCTGCCGCTTCACCCGGTAAACCAAATACCGCCATGATAGGTGCAAACACACTACCCATCAGATCCAGTGCACCAGTAATCTGCAACGCCTTAATAATCACAAACGCCATCAGAACATTAGGTACTGTAGAGGTTGTCGCGATAACCCAGCCTTTCTTAGCACCTTCAACGAAAATATCAGTAACCATTGGTTTCTTTGCTTTAACTTCGCTCATTATGCTACTTCCTCTTCCAGTTTTTGTTCTTTGTCTGATTTTGTTTTGTCTTCTTTACCTTCAGTAATGTTGAGGTAGAGGCGGAATAAGTTCGCACCAACAAACTTGAAGATAAACATCACCGCAACAGCAAGACCTATTGACGATGTCACTGCCAAAGAACCATCCATCGCCGTTAGAGTGAACAACACCGCACCTGAAGAGAAAAAGTTAACGATCGCCGCACCCGCAGTAAACTGGAACATGGTGAACACATCGGTTTCACGCTTAGTCAAATGCCCTTCATCTTTGAGCTGACGTGTCATCGCAGCACCCGCATCGGTACTTTGCAGAGAAGCAATCAGTGCCAAGCCTGAGTTGCCCGGAATGCCCATTAAAGGACGAAGTAGTGGAGTTAGTAGTTTACGAGCCGCGTCCAGTGCACCGTAGTGCTCAAGTACGTTGATCATACCCAGTGCAAACATCACGGTCGGAATAAGTGTCAATGCAAAAATGAAACCGTCACGCGCACCACTACCGCCTTTACCACGCAGTGACGTCGTTGCCGCTTGGATACCATCAGCCGACTCACTCACATCGTAAGCGACCTTACCAAATGAACCGTTGAGCGTCGTAAAATCGAGCACTCCATACCATTCATTGGACTGCATTAAGCCTGAAAAGAACACAATCGCGAACGCGAGTGCGATATAGCTGCCGATCGTGACTTTGCGATCGGTTTTGGTTGGATTAGTCATAAGGACCTCTATACATCTCGTTTATGTGGAACAGAACACGTATAGATAGTGCAAACTAATGAGCAAAAGGTTAATGACCAAAATCAAATAGTGCATCGGTTTAAATAAAAGAACCAAAGCAACATATAAAACTGTGATTCAAATTTTAAAGTAGAGGTATACGCTAAAAAAATTAGAATATTTCTCATACAAAACTAAACAAACCTAGCTTCAACACCGCAACCAAAAACGCACATAATCGCCACAATAATCAGGCTTCGAATAGAAAGCTCAAAAAAATCTTTCATCGTGATCTCACGTTTTCACCCAATCTACTGTTTTCTATATAATCTATTGAATTATTAAGATATCTATCACACTGAACAGGGTTATTTAGGTCTACGCTTTTACCCGTGTTAATAACTGATTAACTTCGGAGCGTAATCCATGTTAGGTATCCAGCTTTCTGCTGTTCTCTCTTTATTATTTTTTTCTACGGTAGCAGGCGCTGCCACTTCTCAGTTGGGAGAGCCGCTCAAACTAACCAGTTCATTTGCTGGCTACCTATCGCTGACCATTTTCGTTGTCGCCTACATCGTGGTGATGATGGAAGAATACCTAAAACTCCGAAAATCCAAGCCAGTTCTACTTGCAGCGGGCCTGATCTGGATAATCATTGGTTTTACCTACCAAGAACACAACCTTGTTGAAGTCGCCAAACAAGCGCTCGAACACAACCTGCTGGAATATGCCGAGCTATTACTCTTTCTACTCGTCGCCATGACATACATTAGCGCCATGGAAGAGAGGAGACTGTTTGATGCGCTGCAAGCGTGGATGGTAGGCAAAGGCTTTAACTTTCGCTCTTTGTTCTGGATAACCGGTATTCTGGCCTTCTTTATCTCACCTATCGCCGACAACCTCACGACAGCTCTACTGATGTGCGCTGTGGTTCTTAAAGTGGCAGGTTCTAACCCTAAATTCGTCAACCTAGCCTGCGTGAATATCGTGATAGCCGCCAATGCTGGCGGTGCATTCAGTCCATTCGGAGACATCACAACGCTCATGGTGTGGCAGGCTGGTTATGTGAGTTTTAGTGAGTTCATTCCTTTGTTTATTCCTTCGGTGGTGAATTACCTCGTCCCTGCGCTGATCATGTCTTACTTTGTACCCACCACTCAGCCCGACACAGTCCATCAACACGTTGAATTAAAACGTGGTGCGAGGCGCATCGTATTCTTGTTTATTATGACAATAGCGACCGCTGTTGCTTTCCATGCCGTACTCCACTTCCCTCCAGTAATGGGCATGATGATGGGGCTCGCCTATCTGCAGTTCTTTGGCTATTACTTACGCAAGACTTTGCCCAACTCACTCGCCAAGAAAAAGGCGGTGGCGATCGCCAATAACGATGAAGGGGCCCTGAAACGACTGGGTTCTGTTGTTCCATTCGATGTATTTCGAAGAGTGTCGCATGCCGAATGGGACACGCTTTTGTTCTTCTACGGCGTGGTAATGTGTGTCGGTGGCTTGAGTCTACTTGGTTACTTGGAATTAGCTTCGGGCGTGATGTATAGCCAGTGGGATCCAATTTGGGCCAACGTCATGGTGGGGATCTTATCGGCTATTGTCGATAACATTCCGGTGATGTTTGCCGTGTTATCCATGGAACCCCAAATGTCGATGGGCAACTGGCTACTGATCACCCTAACCGCGGGCGTTGGCGGCAGCTTATTGTCTATTGGTAGTGCCGCTGGTGTGGCATTAATGGGGGCTGCACATGGTAAGTACACCTTCTTTGGCCACTTAAAATGGATGCCAGTAATCATGATTGGTTATGGGGTCAGTATCGCCGCTCACCTATGGCTGAACGGTGATATGTTCTAGTCTAAAGGGGAATCAACTAAAGGCTTATCAACACGTGTCCAGACGTTGCTTAACTGCACTGCTGGACACTGGTTGCAGGTTAACACTGCTCCTTCTTGTTGAATACGCATCATCAGCCCAGAATCCACTCGGCTATTTCCTGAATTCAACTCGATGTTAATCAAATCATTTTCAATACGATAAGTTCTAGTGACCGTGTTACCGATTGTTTGATAGGTCATTTGTCCTGACTCAAAAAGTAGATAGCTGTTATCGTCCGCGTTCTCATACATCCCTTTGAACAAAACAAGCTGCGGTACTTCAAAGGGGCGACTAGTATCAGTTAAACAACCGGTCAGCAATAACACACTAGTGAAAGCTATTATCAGAAAATGATGGTTATTCATTTGGGCATCCTTGCCTAAAAAACATGGCTAAATAATATGCAACCAAATCATTATTTTCCAGGAAGTGGCGAATTTATTGCAAAGTCACGTTTTTATTGCAGAGTCACGCTGAGATCTCTTAATGTTCCTCCTGAGTCGTACAAACCTTCAACCTTAACCGATAGAACAGCGTTTCAAGTTGCTAGCTCAGTAGCTTTCTAAGCTTACTTACTTTCTTCCCTCAATCACTAACAAACGCTGTTTACGCTCTACCCCCCCCGCATAACCCGTCAGCTTTCCATTTTTACCTATCACACGATGACACGGCACAATCACAGACACCGGATTTTTGCCATTCGCCAAACCCACTGCACGCACCGCTTTTGGGTTACCAATCGCATCGGCCAATTGTGCATAGCTCCATGTTTCTCCATAAGGAATGGTCATCAGCGCTTGCCAAACCGACTGCTGAAACGGAGTGCCCTTGGCTGCGATAGGCACAGAAAACTGGATAGCTTCACCAGCAAAATAACGATCGAGCTGTTTGATAGCCAACGCAAAGATCGGAAAGCTATCATCTTGAACACCTAACTGTTCAGGCTTGGTAGTGTGAGTTTCAAACCAAAGGCCGAGCAGCCCTTCATCGTTCGCCTGTAACGTCACGGTTCCTAGTGGACTTTGATAATAAGTAAAACGGTTAGTCATAATCTCTCCTAGCTTGGTAATTCCGATGTTTATTCATTGCTTCTATATCAGAGAGGTATCTCTATTCCACTTGAAACATCGTTTAAGACTGATTCCAACAATGGAACGTGGCGTAACTTCCCCAAGGCGAAACACTCTCTGTATTAATGGTAGGGCGATGCTCGATGAATTTCTTCACCACCAAATCGCCTACTAGCAAGTGGTTAGGTTCACTGAGCCCGCGCAGCAGCGCATATTGAATCGTCCAAGGACCAATACCTTTGAGATCAATCCACTTAGAAGGATGCTCAGCTTCGTTATCGACCATGTATTGGGCAAAACGCTTTAAGGTTTCCTTACGACTTCCCGGCATCCTTAGAAAGCTCACATCAGCATCAGCTATTTGTTTAGGTGTAGGGAAGCTGGCTTTCTCATGCTCACCAGAAAGCTCTTTCACCAATAGGTTGAGCTGACCAATGGCCGCTGTTACCGAGACTTGCTGCCCGAGAATCGCTCTTACCCCAGCTTCCCAAGCGCTCCACACACCAGGTATGCGGATGCCACTCTTAGCCACCAAGTTGGGGTCAATGGTTGTAAAAAAGGCCTCGACCTTGGCAATATCGACATCAAGGTCGAATATGCGTCGAATGTTAGCAATCAAGCTTCTCAATTGACTTATATCGTCCAACTCAAACTCAATATCCAAGCGGCTTTCTTTGGCTAAAGTGGCCTTGAACCAGCCCTTCGAACCGTTCACGTTCACTGTGCGTTGGTAATAACCGTCGCCCACCTCTTCTAAGCCTTCGATCATTCGTCGTCGATAAAAGCCCAGCAAATGATCCCAGTCCAACGGGCCATGGAAACTGAGTTGGATATGATTACTTAGATTGTTACTTGGCTTAGCTCTTCGGATTTGACTTGGCGAGAGCTGCAGCTCTTTTTGAAAGGCATCATTGAAGCGGCGCGTGCTATTAAAGCCACTCGCAAAGCCGACATCGGTAATGCTCATGCTACTGGTGTGAAGTAACTGCTTGGCAAACATCAATTGGCTATAAAGGCTATATTGCTTTGGTGATACGCCGATGTAATTATCGAATAAGGTTCGTAAATAGCGGTCTGAAATACCTAGTCGAGTGGCAAGGTCGACGATTGACCCTGAGTTCAGCGCACCATGTTCAATCAACTGTAAAGCACGCAAGAAAGTCGTTTCAACACCTTTCCAAGCCGGAGAAAAAGGCGCGCTGTCTGGCCGGCAACGTAAACATGGGCGATACCCAGCCTTCAAGGCTTGAGCTTGATGAGAAAAATACTCGACATTTTCTTCTTTGGGCGGGCTTGCTGGGCAAATCGGACGACAAAAAATTCCGGTTGTTTTTACCGCCGTAAAAAACATCCCATCAAAGCGAGCATCTCGCGCGTATCGAGCTAAATGACACTGCTCACTCGTTAACGTACTGTTGTGATGAATATTTCTCGACATGCTGTGCTCTTCCCATTTGCCATAATTTTTACTCCGATACCTAAAAGTTTACCGTGAACTGTCATTGTCGCTAGCCACTTTCGGAACTGAAGGTTAGATAAATCACAAAAAAGGGTTTTCTTTTTACGCAATTCGACTAAATTTAACCTTGAGAAGAAACTCTTCTCACAACGTCAACGATAGGTACTTAGCACACTAAGATGCAGAGACCTGTCGAATATAAAAAGGAAAAGGCTATGGTTCTTCACACGTGTCGTATTGTTTTATCAAACCAACAGGTTCTCACCAGTCAATCAGTCGAGCAGTCTCTCAGCTTTCTTGAAGACGAAGCGGATAAGGGGATTTCTAAGATTGAGATTGACGCAACGGATGGCAATCAAATCCATTCTTACATGTCACACTCTCTTGAAGAATCTATCGAGAATCTAATGAATCTCTAGAATTTTCGAAGAATAGTGCTTTGAAGTGATAGGGCTTTTAAAAAAGGTTACGCATACCAGGCATAAACGGTTTTATCCGAGTTAGGGTTATCTCTGATTTGGAAAAGAAAATCATCTCTGGTTTAAAAACAAAAATGGCTCCCAACTATATAACTAGTTAGGAGCCATTTTTATTTAATCAACAAAGCATATTGGTTACAGAAACAGCTGTTACTCTGGTGTTTGTTCAGCGGCTTGTTGCAACGTGTAGGCAGTCGATGGGTCAATTTCATTAACCAACTTCTCAACCTGAATGATCGCATCAACCGAAGTACTGCTTTTACGGTAGCTCAGGTAAATTGGGCGATACCAGTCTTCAACCCCTTTGACCTTGTGCAATTGACCCGACTCGATAAAAGGTTCAACCATAGAAACAGGTAAATACGCACTGCCACCTTTCTCTAAGATAAAATCTAAAGCGATACGAGCTGTTGAGGTACGTAGATACGGCGCAGGCACTTTGGGGTGACGCTCGGCGTGTTCAGAACCAAAACGCGTTCCCCAGTCGACATAAACGTATTTATGTTGGAATACAGATTCCAGATCATCTTGCTCCGTTGATACCAACACCAAAACCAAGTCAGCGACTTTTTTACAGTTCAGCTCTTCCGCTTTGATCTGATCGAAAGCAAAAGCCATGTCTAAGGTTCGTTCTAGCAAATTACGGTTCAGCTGTTCGCGACCCATCACCTCGGCCATAAAGCCGTAGCCACCGAAAGAGTCGGTCACCACACTTAAGCAGTTTTGTAGATACGCATCCCAGATATTCGGTGTGCCACCCAATGTTAACTGCAACGCTTTTCCACTTTCTAACGACAGCTCAAACTTGGCTTGTTGTAAGGTGGATACCATCACTTCAGCATAACCAATCAAACGCTCACCAGAAGAGGTCAGCTTGATGTTATTGCGGTCTCGAATGAAGAGCTGAGTATCAAAATAGCCTTCAAGTTGTTTGATCCGCGCACTCACCGCTGCTTGTGTTAAATACAAGTTTTCAGCTGCACGCCCAAAGTGGCGCACCCTTGCAACCTCAAGAAAGGTTCTAAATACTTTCACATCCATCAAAAATACATCTCTGTAATAAATCTGCTAACTAGCCGATCTAGGATTGTTTATCGTAAAGGCAAAAACGTTTTGTTTCCTATTTTAGCCTTTTAACAATATTTTCGCGTGAGCAATAAACACTAATTTCTATCTAACCACATTACTGAGGCTGATATGTCTGAGACCGAATTCCGACACGGAAAAAAACGTTTTTATGACACCATTAAATTCCCACGAGGGTTTGCTAAGTCGGGTGATTTTACTCTTTCAGAAGAGGAAATCCTAACCTTGTTTGGTGACACCATGTTTGCACTTGAGACTGGCGAACTTTCGCCAAGCAACTCAGAAGAAAAACACTTCATCAAAGTGTTGTCTCACCCTCATAAGGCGAAGTCCAAGTTAGAGCGTGTTTGGTTGAAGTATATTCAACTGGCTCGTGGACGCCGTCGCTTTCATACCCTAAACGGCTGCAAACGCAGCGAAGTTTCTCGGGAAGAATACGAAAGAGAGTTAGTGTTAGAAGATTAGTAAAACTGCTCAAAGTGATACCTCATCACTTTGAGCTTTTTTTTGTTCACCTCGGATTAACGGGAACTTAAAACAAACATGCTCCTTCTTCGTCATAATCAAGTGTAGCCAACCTACACAAAAACACCAATATTTATATAAAATTCATATCGATAGCGTGATAGCCACACAATTTCAATCCGTTCTATGGATCTTAATCCCAATTGAATTCATCACTCCTCAGCCTACCTTTTTCTTTTGACACTTGGCTCTGCATAAAATCAATATCTCGGTATGTGACAAACGTATTAATCTTGTTTAACTTCACCAAATATCCATACAATAATTGTGCAATTTTGAGTGTTATAATCACAGATATGACGAAAAAGCAAAAACTTGACCTAAAACAATAGCGCAAGCTGATAACTTATTTTATAATGCGAATTAATGTTTAAGAACACTATAAATTCTAATATCTAGGGGCAAATTAATGAGACTTATCCCGTTAAATCAAGCAGCACAAGTAGGTAAATGGGCAGCAGCACACATCGTTAAACGCATTAACGATTTTAAACCAACTGCAGAGCGTCCTTTTGTACTTGGTCTACCAACTGGTGGTACGCCACTAGCTACTTACAAAGCACTTATCGAGCTACATAAAGCTGGTGAAGTTAGCTTCAAAAACGTAGTTACATTTAACATGGATGAGTACATTGGCATCCCTGCTGATCACCCAGAATCATACCGTACATTCATGTACACTAACTTCTTCAACCACATCGACATTCAAGAAGAGAACATTAACCTTCTAGATGGCAACGCGGAAAACAACGAAGTTGAGTGCAAACGTTACGAAGACAAAATCAAGTCTTACGGCAAAATCAACCTATTCATGGGTGGCGTAGGCAACGACGGTCACATCGCTTTCAACGAGCCAGCTTCTTCTCTATCTTCACGAACTCGTATCAAAACGTTGACTGAAGACACTCGCATCGCGAACTCTCGTTTCTTCGATGGCGACATCAACCAAGTTCCTAAGTACGCACTAACAATCGGTGTTGGTACTCTACTTGATTCTGAAGAAATCATGGTCTTAGTAACAGGCCACAACAAAGCGCTTGCTCTAGAAGCAGCGGTTGAAGGTTCTGTTAACCATCTATGGACGGTATCAGCTCTGCAACTTCACCCTAAATCAGTGATTGTTTGTGACGAGCCTGCAACTCAAGAACTTAAAGTGAAAACAGTTAAGTACTTCTCTGAGTTAGAAGCTGAGAACATTAAAGACCTATAATTCTTAGTTCTTGAATGAGAAAGGCGTCTTGTAATAGAAAGCCGCCTTAGGTAGAAAAGCCACTTAAATGTGGCTTTTTTGTGCCTGCTATTTTTCTTTTTGATACGAGGAAAAGCTCTATACCGTCATAAATATTTTGCAGCTCTCGCCTAACTATCCGGTTACCAAGCGATAGGTATTTAGCGCAAGCTGTTTAGATTCAACTAAAGCCCCACCTCCCACACAATCAAAATCAGACATGGCTTTCTACTAAAAACATAGACCAGTGAACTGCAGTTAGCATTGATAGATGTGATATGGTGTTTACCAACGCAATCGCATCATATATATCTACAACACCCATCAGTTCATCACTCCGCTATTTGAGAAACAGACTATGCCAGACAAGATTTCCACATCAGCACTAGCCAAACAAAAAGGGATAGAAGCAAAGGCTCTATTCAGTGATTTGAAAACAGCTGGCTATATCGTGCGTTCACAGGAGCGTTGGGTACTCACAGAACGAGGCGAAAGCTTTGGTGGGGAGTATGTCGAACACAAGAAGTTTGGTGTCTTTATTGTCTGGCCAGAAAAACTACTCATCGACCTAGATTCTTTCTCTGGAAAAACGCTAACGGCAACTCAACTAGGCAGTGCCTTTCAACTTAGCGCAAAAAAAATTAACCTGTTGCTCAGCGAGCTTGGTTGGATAACACGTGAAGAAGATGGTTGGCATGTCACCTCAACAGGCTTAAAAGCAGGCGGTGAGCAAAGGGAAGATAAAGCGACTCAAAACCTATTTGTGGTATGGCACGATTCGTTAGTTCGCAATAAACGTTTGAAGCAATCTGTTGTCGAATTTCTAGGGCATGATGCTGAAAGCCACTCTACCGATGTCTCGTTTTCTAGCTTTCGTCAGAAATTTGAGGCGAAACACCGAACCTTAGACGGACATTATGTGCGTTCAAAGGGAGAGCTGATCATCGATAACTGGCTTTATATGGCGGGAGTGGTTCATGCCTATGAACGTCCGCTCCCGATATCAAAAGAAGTAATGAGCGATTTCTACCTGCCAAGCGGCAAGGTATACATTCAGTTCTGGGGAACAGATTCAGGCCCTATAGAAGAAGACAAACGAAATGCGACCAAGAAAGTTTACCGAGAGCACGGTTTTAGCTTGATTGAACTTAACCCTGAAGATATCCCAAACCTCGACAGCGTACTTCCTTCTTTATTGCGCCAATATGGAATCAAAGCCTACTAACTGGCTGATTTTCGAAAACCAATACACATCCAGATCACACTAATCAAATCATTATGGACATTATTAACCATAGTGATTTGATGTGTTCGCTATTTTTCCCAAGCCAATCTTCTATTATCTTACACCCATCGACTTGAGCTACCGCAGATACTCGATTTATTGGGGCATGTTCGATAGCCATTTAAGCGTTCAGCCTTTTAGAGGCTGACTGTTCTAGAAACGACTTCTATAGAGATATAGCCTAAATGCGTTATCCGTTTATTGTTGACGTTACCGAACATAAAACCCTACAACATTTATATTGATAGATATTAGGATTCAACATGACTCATCCAATCATTTCAGATCTAAACACTCGCTACACAGCTAAAAAATACGATGCAGAAAAGCGCATCTCTGCGGAAGACATGGAAGTAATCAAAGAAGCACTTCGTTTGTCAGCTTCTTCTATCAACTCTCAGCCTTGGAAATTCATCATCATTGAGAGTGACGCAGCAAAACAACGCTTCCACAATACTTTCGAGAACATGTTCCAGTTTAACCAACCGCATGCGAAAGAAGCGTCACATACGATCCTGTTTGCTCACGATCCTAAGTACACTAAAGAAAAATTCGCAAAGCGTGCTGACACAGAAGTAAGCTCTGGTCACCTACCTGCTGAAATGTACGAGCAGTTCTTAGGGGCTTACGCATTCGCAGAAATGAACACAGATGAGACTGGTTTCAACGGAAACTGGACTAAGTCTCAGGTGTACATCGCACTAGGTAACACAATGCACACGCTAGCACGCCTTGGTATTGCTTCAACACCGATGGAAGGCGTAGATGCCGCTATGATAGGTGAAGAGTTTGCTGACGAACTAGACGGTCACGTTGTTGATGTAGCGCTAGCAATCGGCTACCACAAAGACGGTGAAGACTATAACCACGGTAAACCAAAAGCACGTCTAGCTCTTGATGAAATCGTGACGACGCTTTAACTCGTTAATTAAGATGACGAATGAATCAACAGCTATAACACGTTAAACAGTTACAACGCTTAACTGCTACAACGCTTTAATTTTTAAAACGCTTTTTCGTTTTACAAAATATAGTTTCAACAGCACTTCAGACTGTTAAATTACACTGCCTTGTTTTGGCCAGACACTCGTCTGGCCTTTTTCATATCTGTATTTCGCATCCATCCTTTCTATCTCAGCTTTAGCCATTCCAGCCGCTTTTTAGATCACCAATACTTGATCAATCCACGTGTTCTAATTCGCGAAGCGCAGGAGTTACGCTATAATCCCCTTTGTTGAAACATGTTCCTCACCCTGCTCTTTCTGAGCAAACATCATTAATTTTCTTGCCAAACCGCCATACATCTACAAACCAATCTGAGTCATAAAGACACCTAAGATTCATTTCAACCACAAAACTTAGTACGTCAAAATGACTCATAAAACAACACAAACTCCAAACAAATACATTTAAAACAGATACTTAAAAACATGGCGCAACTAGTGCAATGATGTCCTTAGATATTTAAATAAGGTATTATCATTATGACTATTCACGTTAAATCAAATGTTCACTGGGTTGGCGTCCACGATTGGGAAACAGAACACTTCCATGGTAAGGAATACCACATGAACAAAGGTACGAGCTATAACTCGTACCTGATTCGTGAAGAGAAAACGGTGCTTGTTGATACCGTTGATCATCGCTTTACTGAACAATTCCTTGCAAACCTTGAGATGGAAATCGACATCAACGAGATCGACTACATCATTTGTCAGCATGCTGAAGAAGACCACTCAGGTGCCCTTTCAGCACTATTAGCCAAAATTCCAAACACACCCGTCTACTGCACAGAAGCTGGCGTTAACTCGATTGTTGGCCATCACCATCAGCCTGACTGGAACTTCCGAACCGTTAAAACAGGCGACACGCTCGATGTCGGTAACGGTAAGCAACTCATCTTTGTTGAGATGAAAATGCTGCACTGGCCAGACTCAATGGCAACATACCTCACAGGTGACGAGATCCTGTTCAGTAACGATGCGTTCGGTCAGCACTACTGTGATGAAAACCTATTCAACGATCAGCTAGACCAAGTAGAGCTGCACGATCAATGTCTGCGTTACTTCTCGAACATCCTCACACCTTTCGCGCCTTTGGTGAAAGCGAAGATAGAAGAAGTGCTCAGCTTAGGTGTACCTATCGATGTTATCGCAACCTCTCATGGCTGTATTTGGCGCGACAACGCGACGCAAATTGTTGAGCAATACTACGAGTGGTCTAAAGCCTACAAAGAAGATCGTATCACCATTGTTTACGACACCATGTCGAACAACACTCGCATGATGGCTGACGCAATCGCAAAAGGTATCCGTAAAGGCAGCCCAGAAACAGCAATCAAAGTCTTTAATATCTCTAAGCACGATAAGAATGACATCCTTGCCAATATCTTCCGTTCAAAAGGGGTTCTAGTCGGCTCATCGACCATGAACAATGTGATGATGCCGCAAATCGCTGCACTACTAGAAGAGATCCACGGACTGCGCTTTGCTGGTAAAAGAGCCGCAGCATTTGGCTCTTCAGGTTGGACTGGCGGCGCGGTAAAACGTATCGACGCTCGCTTACATGAAGCTAACTTCGAAGTCAGTGCGCCACAACACATCCATTGGAAACCAGACACAGACGCTCTTCGCCAATGTATCGATTACGGCATGACACTGGCCGAGGTTTGGCGTGTAGAAGCAGATGAAGTGAGCACACCAAAACAAGTATCACGTAATGTAACACCGCTTGAAGCCGCACCAGCACCGGTAAACACCGCTGCCGAGCTCAAAGACACAACAGAGCTGAAGCCAGAAGAAGCGCAAGATAAGCCAGTACACAGTGCAGACTGCACTTGCTGGCGTTGCACAGTATGTGAATGGGTGTACGACCCACAATTGGGCGAACCCTACCAAGGCGTCGAACCTGGAACTCCTTGGGCGCAAGTACCTGATGATTTCCTTTGCCCTGAATGCCATTTAGGCAAAGAAGTGTTTGTGGAGAAGTAGCATGTCGAACATTGTTATTGTGGGTGGCGGTTTCGCTGCCCTACAAACCATCAAGATGATACGTAAGCTTGACCAAGATATCGCGATTACTATGATCACCGCCGATGCCGGGGTTGAGTACAGTAAGCCGAATCTTTCGCACGCGTTCAGTCAGGAACAAACGCCGGAAACACTGGCAGTACATAACGCTCAACAATTGGCAGAGCAGTACAACGTGGTCATCAAAACCAAAGCACTTGTGAGCGAGATAGATACTGAGCAGCAGTGTGTTCATGTTGATGGCCAATCTATCCACTATTCAAAGTTGGTATTAGCGACGGGCGCGACGCCTTTCATACCACCAGCGGAAGGGCTTAAACGCAGCGCTACCATTACGTTAAATAGCTTGGAAGAGTTCGAGAAACACAAAGCTCAGATCGATGAAGCACAACGTATCACTGTGATTGGTGGAGGCTTGATTGGGGTAGAGCTTGCATTCGACCTTCAAACTGCGGGCAAAAATGTCACGATTATCGAACCCGCAAGTTATCTGTTGAATAACCTAGTGCCGCCTTTCGTTTCTCTTGAGTTGGAACGGGAGCTGGCAAAAGCAGGGGCTACCGTCGAAACCGACTCTGCGATTTGTCGAGCGACTTATCTTCATGATGGAGTCAGGCTACAAACTACCGCTTCTCGATTAATACGAGCAGATATCGTGATTGCCGCAGCAGGGTTGAGGCCAAATACGGCTTTAGCCACGCAAGCGGGAATCGAGGTCAACAGAGGTATTGTGGTCGATGACACCCTGAAAACCAGCGCCAACAATGTGTATGCGATTGGTGATTGCGCTGAAATTGAAGGGCGTGTGATGGCTTATCTACAGCCAGCAATCTTGTCGGCAAACGTGTTGGCGAAGCAGCTAACTAAGGATAAGGGAGAGGTCAAAGTGGGCGAAGCAAAACTCAGCTTGCCTCATATGATCACCAAGGTGAAAACACCGAGTTATCCTATTCAGCTCGCAGGGCGCGATATTCACACAGCTCAGAGCTGGGAAACTCGATTCGATCCTAAAGGCATTGTCGCTAAGGGCTTCAATGAAGATAACCAGTTGGTTGGATTCATTGTCACGGGAGAGCACATCAAGGCTGTATTTCCTTTACTAAAGGAGTTGCAAATCAGTTCACCATCATAAGTACAAAGGTGTAAAAGCAGTCGACTCATTACATACGTTCAGCTGTATTCAACACAAAAATGCACATCAAATTCGGGAAAATTTGATGCTTATACTAGAGCAACTCGAGTATAAGCAAACAATAAAAAAGCCAGTCAACAGACTGGCTTTCTTGTGTTCATCTTAGTGCGATGAGCTCATCGCGTTTAAGCAAAGGCGAACATTAACCAATAAACGAGATGTAACCTTGTAGGATAATCAGGTTAACGATATCAATGAAGAAGGCACCCACGATTGGCACTACCATAAACGCCTGTGGTGAAGGACCAAAACGGTTCACTAAAGAGCCCATGTTCATTACTGCTGTTGGTGTTGCACCTAGGCCGAAACCACAGTGACCACCCGCCATAACCGCTGCATCGTAGTTAGAACCCATTACTTTGAACGTCACAAAGTAAGAGAAGATACCCAACACCACAGCCTGAACCGCAAGGATAACCAAGAACGGAATCGCAAGGTCAAAGATATTCCAAAGCTTAAGGCTCATTAGCGCCATTGCTAGGAACAGTGACAATGACACCGTACCAAGAATATCGACCGTTTCGCTGTCAGTCTTATGCAGCTTGGTCACTTCAAACACGTTAGTGATGAACACACCGATAAACAACGCGTAAACGAAGTCAGGAATCATCAACCAAGAAATTTCAAAAGTCGCCACCCACTGCTCTAGGTACTTCGCACCTGTGATACAGATAAGAAGGATGAACAACACCTCAATCACCTTCTTCGCCGTCACTTTGTCTTCTTCATACTCGTTATAAGTAACAAGTTCAGGGAAGCGTTCGTGCGTTTGCGTGCCAGTACCGTACTCAGATTCAAGCTGGTTTTTATCAATCAGCTTTTGCGCCACTGGGCTACCGATAATACCACCGATGATCAAACCAAAGGTCGCTGAAGCCATTGCGATTTCTAACGTATTTGCAATGCCAAACGTGTCTGCAAAAGTTTGAGACCAAGCCGCGCCTGTACCGTGACCACCCGAAAGGGTGATAGAGCCAGCAATCAAACCCATCAAGGGCTCAAGGCCTAGTGTCGTTGCTAAGGTTACGCCTACACCGTTTTGGATAATGATGTAAACCGAAGCCACCCCTAAGAATAGGAATACCTTGGCACCACCTTTCATCAGCTGTGTGTAGTTAGCTGCAAGGCCGACCGTTGCAAAGAACATCAACATAAATGTGTTCTGCAAGGGCAAAGAAAACTCAAGATCAAGGCCGTTAAAATGCAGGGCTGTAATAGCAAAAGCGACAATCAAGCCGCCGACAATGGGCTCTGGGATATTGTACTTTTTGAGAACAGGAAGCTTTGCATTGACGAAATGACCTAGAAACAAAACACTAATCGCGATTAGGAAGGATTCTAGTGGTCCAATTGAAATTAATTGATTCATATAACCTCTATTTTTTTACGTTCTCATCTTCCTTAACGAGTCTAGTTTTATCTGTAATTATCTGTGCTGCTCTACCTATATTTATACAAACTGGAGAGAAATTGTAGATTCGAAAAGCGAACACATTACTGCGTTCACTTGGTGCCATGTTAGTAGCACGTTAACTTTTATAGGAGATAAAAGGATTTGTGACAACAATCACCTCTAAAAAGTTGAAAACGGCGTGAGTATTATTACCGCTGACTCTGCTTTTTTAATACCTAAAAAAGCAAAAAGGAGCTATTGCTAGCTCCTTTTTCATCACCATTACTGGCAATTAGAATTTTTTCGGTGCGTAACCAGTCATAACCTCAATGCGAAGCTCTTTACCGATCTTGGTCATTGGGTGAACAATTACTAATCCTTTAACAGACTTTTTAAGTTTACCCATATCCGCTTGTTCAGCCTTAGTAATCTCACGCTTAAATGGCATATCAACCAGAGACTTACGCTCTTGGTTCACATCGTAGCTTTCTTTATGTTTCAGCTGAGCGATTTTCTTGGTTAGCTTCTTAATCTCATCTTCAAATTGACGAACAACAGGACGATCATTACGAGTTTTAGCAGCCGCTAACTTGTTGCGACACTTGTCTAGACGGTTGTTAATTTGTTGAAGTTCGTTTTTAACACTCATAATAATTTCCTAAGATTTAACAAGCCAATTCGGATTGGGGCGCGGAGTATAGCACAATGGTTCACTTGAACCGAAATTTATCTTAAACATCGCTACCTAAACGAATCATTTAAGACCAACACAATAGCTCCAAACACAGAAACGCCCCTATTCTCTCGTGTAAACAATAAGGGCGAATGAGCATTTCCTACGGAGCTGATTGACCCCATATTTTTTCGCGAAATTGAGGAATAAGTTGGCCAGCACCAAATTCATTCAGGTGATCGTCATCAACGTATGTTGGGTGATTGTTGATATCCCCTCGGCACAGCTGATCATCACAAAATATCGGTTCAGGGTCTATAAGAGTAACTCGACAGTTTTGGCTGATTTTTTCATAAGATTTCGTAATCAATACGGTTCTTTGTCGGTACTCTTCAAGAGGAATGGAAACCGAAATATCAGATTGATTTAGAATCGAATACTTATACATAGTTTTAGGTACATCTTTCTTCAGCTCAGGGATTGGCTTGACCAAATAAACAGGGTTAGATTGACTAAGCTCGCACATAGTCTTTTCAAAACTGGATAAGATAGAGTTTAGGTACTCCTCCGATCTGGTCTGAAACCTTTTATCTCCTGCGATTAAACTGATCTTTTCGTTCTCACTTTGCCACCCATCTTCATTCGAACCATAAAGATAGCCACCCATTCTGTTAATGACAACAACAGGAACGTTAGGGTAATTAGTTTTAGCTTTAATTAACGATGCTGAGACAAAATCCCCACACTCTTCTGATAACTCACCACTTGAAAGCACTCTTTTGATACCTGAAATCGTCGGACATGCGCTTCTCGTCCAGTCGATGACCGATGTATCGTTAGGTGCTGACGCCTCAACACTTCTCACTATCGATGCGCCATGACTATCGCCTAAAACAATCGCGGATACGGGTCCTGAGCCATAGTGACACTCAGGAGATGGTCCAAATTCGACGTGGCACTCTCCGCTTCGTGGATTCCGGTCATAGACACTTTGTGCAATGACTAGCTGTGTTTTATCCAGGCGCCAAAGTAATCCTTCACTTTCATAAATAACCTGCCCTATCAAGGCAATAAAGGAAGCAAGAACTAGAGGGTAATAGTTCAAAAAGAATTTACCGCCTTTGGATCTCTCCTTAGGTCGGTAACTTTCAATGAACTTAAATGAAAGGATCCCCATCAAGACCGAAACCATTACTCCGATTATATTGTGGGTAATAGTGTTATTTGTGAGGTTTTTAATGAAAACATTAATAGGCCAATGCCAGAGATAAATTGAGTAGGAACATAACCCAACCCCTTGTATCAGCCGTGATTTATGAAAGGTAAAATTGAGGTCCAAATTCAAAAGCAGAATTATCGCGGTAGCAATGACCGGAATAAGCGTCACATGACTAGGCCAAAGTGTGCTGCTGTCTATCAAGAAAGGGGAAATAAACAGTGAGGCAATAGCAACTAACAGCAATAACTGAACATTGGACTTTTTTAATTCAATGGGCTCTCTTTTCAAAGCAACCACCGAACCTGCGAGCAGTTCCCATGCGCGGGATGGTAATGCGTAATAAGAAGCCGAGCTCCCTAAATACGCATAGTTATAAGCTAGACTTCCGATTAGAGTCGTTCCAATAGCAACGGCTGCACCTTTAGCTCCGAATAACTTGTAGGTCGCCATTAAAACAAGAGGATATAATACATAGAATTGCCATTCTACGGATAAAGACCAAGTGTGAAGCAACCACTTGCTTTGCGCGGCCACATCAAAGTATCCCGACTCTTTTAAATAGGTATGGTTAGAAACAAACCCGACACTGGTGAGAATATGCTTACCTAATTTTCTTAACGCCCAAGGGTCTAGGTAAATAATGCCAACGAGTAACACAACAAGGCACATGACCGCTAAAGCAGGAATAATGCGTTTTGCTCTCGCTAAATAGAAGTTCTTCAATGAGAACTCATTACTCCCCAAACTCGACATGATTATTTTTGTCATCAGGAAACCTGAAATGACAAAAAATACATCCACACCTAAAAATCCGCCAGAGATGGCATTAGGGAAAAAGTGGAAGATGACAACAAGTAAGACCGCTAATGCACGTAATGCATTAATGTCACACCTAAAATGACTGCTCATTATTTATTCACTTAAAACTTATTTATCAATAAATGCACTAAAACTACCCACAATGAAATGAGCGTAATATGCTAGCTTCACTGCGCTTCTGTTCGCACTTGCAGTTTTAGTAGTACCCCAATAAAGACAAAGTACATGACAGCTAAATCACCATTCCTAAAGGGTGAATCGAATAGGCAGATGATCGAAAAATAAACAACAGGTAACAATACAATAGGTGATAGCTTATATCTCGAATTAAACAAAGGGTACATTAAACTAAGCATGAGAAGGGCAATGCCTACCAAGCCAGATGAAGCCGCTTTATCAATATAGTTGTTATGAAGATGCGCATTAACGATAAATCTCTTACCCGAATTTGTTGGCGTGAATGAGAGTTTATCTAATTGCGCTTCTTTATCACCTCCAATGCCGAGCAAGGGGCTATCCACAAAGAAATCGAACCCAGCTTGATACATTTGTAATCTCAAGCCAATGGAAGTATCCATGTTGCCTTGTGATATCTGATCATATTCATACACGCTATAGTCAATACGTTTACTAACCACGTCATATCTCGACACCAAAAATACAGATATAATGACAATGACACAAACAGTAAACAGCGTCTTGTACTGACGATGCTGCATCATCATTTTGAATAGGACAACTAAACCAATAAAAATAACGGCTAGTAGAGGCCCTCTTGACCCCACCAAAAACATGGATAGAAAGCCTATAAATGCCAAGATAGCCATTGCTTTGGGCTTTTTCCCTTCGTACGAAATACAACCAAGTGCGAGCAATAAAATGACAGAGAAGCCTTGAATTGAAGCAAAAATGAGAGCATTAGATGGTAAGCTCCCCCGGACACCAGAGAGAAAAAAGATATAATAAGCAACGAGGATGGTTGTACTGACAATAGAGGTGAAACATAAGTTCTGTATATCTGATAACTTAACAAAGCCATTTCGATAAAAAAGGAAAAATACCAAGCCAATCAAAGTTGCCCTCAGCTCTTGACTGCTAAAACCATGCAACTCATAAGAGGCAACAGCAAAAACAGAAAGCAAGAGCAGTATCCATATCCAGCCATCTTCGAACCAGTTATGCTTATCTCTTACCTCCCTGTTTTTCCTATACAAAAGAGTGCAACAAGCCGCGATAAATAAAGTGATAGCCGCAAGTGGCTTATTTCCCTGACCTAACCACACCTGGACGGTAACAATCCAAAACAAAGGCAGTGTAATGAGTATCTTTTGAATTAAATTCGTGTTGATTCTAACCATAACTAATCTAAAAATGCTGAGAAGAGTTGCACTCTAAAACAAACTTGCCACTGTCGCAAACGAACTGTAGTGACATACAGCGGAAAACAAAGAAACTAGTCCCTTTAGGGCATTGTCCATGAATCATTTACCTATAATTCATATGTCCAAACTCAGCCCATCTAACGGCTTTGGCATCAAACTCCAAAACCACGACTAGATAGGTTAGCTTAAGCCTTCTGTCTTACGTATTAGGAATTAGGAGTTAGGAGTTAGGAGTTAGGAGCTTAAACCCTAGACCTTTACTTTATACTTAAGATCTTGGGCTTCATCGCCAGTCATACCTCGAAAGCCCCAGCAATGCGATGGCTGCTCCTTGATGGTGATCTCGATATCAATGGGAGAGATGGCCAACTGCTTTTCTATTTCAGAAAATATCTTCTTAATCAGGCGCTTTTTGGTATTCACTGCTCGCCCTTCCATCATATTGATCTCTATGACGGTGTAAGCTTCTGTTCGCCCTTCGGGATAAAAGAAATCATCTCTTTCTAATGGTACAAACCGATGCGCTCGTTTGTCATCAGGTAACCCCATCTCACTGTTCAAACATTGTTGTAAGACATTAGAAAGCTGTAACTTAATCGGATTTAAGCACTCTCTGATACCATAAATAACGATCATGACCATTCCTTTGATGTGATGTCAGGTAAAGAAGAACTAAGAGATAAACAACGTAAGATAAGCGTGTCACTTGTTATCTACCCATTGACTAATTCTTAACCCATCTTACCTAATGACGTAAGTTAAAAAAGGTTAAACCGATTAAATTGCGAATAAACGCGACAAAAAACAATGTCTCCCTCTCTCTAACTTCCTGTTCAATACATCACCCCACATTGATCGAACTTCAACGAGCACGCGTATACATCTCTGAATTACGTACGAATCAAATCCGTACAGACTCAATCATGTATGAACTAAGGAGTGCTATGTGCCGAATTCAGCTGAGAAGATCACACGGATAGAAACCGAATCAGAAACACCCGTAGAGACTTCTCAAGAGCTTGCGGTGTTTCCTCTACCGTTATTCATTTTGCCAAGAGGCAGACAAAGACTGCGTATTTTCGAACCCAAGTATTTGAAAATGGTCGCTCATGCTGCGCAAGGAGACGGCTTCATCATTGCGACTCAGGACAATACCAACTCCGATCGCCTGAGTTCTTGGGGGACAAAAGTGTCTATTGTCGATTTCAATATGTCCGATGACCAAATTCTGGAAATCGATGTTGAAGGCGAACAGTTGGTGCAACTGCACTCCTCCTTCCGCGACACAGATGATTTAATAAAAAGTGATTTCCGCCCTTTACCTCACTGGCCACAACGCAGCTATAAGGTGCCGAACGTGGTGACTGCGTTTCTTGTCGAGTTGTTTCGAGAACACGATTCAATCAGAGCACTTTACCCCACGCCTGACTTTGAAAGCCCTCAATGGATCTGTGCTCGACTACTCGAAATGATGCCTATCCCATTGGAAAAGAAAACCAAATTCACAGAACCCGCTAGTTTTCCGTCTTTAGTTCCCTTTTTGAATCAAATCATTACAGGGCAATAAGCACTTTTATTCACTATAATTTTGTATAGTAGAAATTAATTTAAAATAAAGTGATCCCCACCTTCACTCTCCACGTAGTGTCTATCAAATTCGCATGATGGTTAATTACTATGCAAGTGGAAAGCAGAAGAACAGGGAACGGCAAGGAGCATGTCATTATCCCCGACAACAAACTACCTACCGAAAGTAAGGTACCTACAGAGCTATCAAGCTGGCTGATTTTAGTTGGTTCAGACAGAGATAAGCAGGCATTTACTTGTTTGTTTAAATTCTTTGCTCCCAAAATCAAGCGTTTTGGCATCAGTAAGTTGGGCGGTGAAGCCGCTGCCAACGAGCTAGTCCAAGACACGATGACCAACGTTTGGAAGAAAGCGCATCTCTACAACGAAGAGAAAGGCGCTGCAACCACTTGGGTTTATACCGTTATGCGGAACGCCGCCTTTGATATGTTAAGAAAGGTAAAAGCGAAAGCAGAGCAAACCATCGCTGACGACATTTGGCCAATTGACGCCATGGTAGCCGAATCACAAAGTGATCAGCTTCAGTTTGGCGATCATCTAATGAGCCGTCATGTAATGACTCAAATCGAAAAGTTGCCTCTCGCTCAAAAAACCATTGTGAAAGGTGTCTACTTCCAAGAGTTATCGCAAGAGCAGCTCGCCCAACAACTCGATGTCCCGCTTGGAACTGTTAAATCACGTCTAAGACTCGCACTCGCCAAACTAAAAGTTCACATGGGGGAACAAGACCATGATTAAACATCACCCAAATGCGGCAATCTTGAAAGATTTTGTCGATGGCAATCTAGCGGATTCGGTTTCTCTGATTGTTTCTAGCCATGTAGAGCTTTGTGAACACTGTCAAAAACAAGTAAGCATGTTGACGGCGCAAGCCGCTGACTCAGTCTTTGAAAGCGATACAGCAGGGCTAAAACGGTCTGACAGCGAAATGGATGCGTTCCTATCTGACGATGGGGAGTTCGATTTTGATGCTATTGACCAGATCACAGCTGATTTGTCTCAGGCTGTCGAAGTTGTTGTTGAAGCGCAACAAGAGACTGTGTCTAACACAACCTTCACGATTCCTCGCGCACTCAATTCAGTCGCAAGAAAAGACTGGTTGAACTTGGGCAAGATTTCTCGCGCACGACTTGATTTTGATGACGAATCACACCATACCAGCTTGCTGCATATAGATAAGGATGGACAGGTGCCTTGTCACACTCACAAAGGCTTCGAGATCACGCTTCTTTTAGAAGGCAGCTTCGAAGACGAAATGGGTGTCTACAACAAAGGCGATTTCATCTGGTTAGATGGAGAACACACCCACCAACCTGCGACGAAAGAAGGCTGTGTATGTTTAACCGTTTCAAGTGATGCCTTGTATTTCACTAAAGGGGTGAGCCAATTGTTCAACCCACTGGGTAAATACATTTATTAGTTTTAAAAGATTTATCGGGTACGTCACAAGACTCATAGAGTTGGCTAGTAAGAAAAGTAAAAACCAAACTAAAGTAATGTTTAATAAGCAACAAAACACACAATATAAGAATAACAACGAGCAATGAGTGTAAGGAATTGACCAATGGATAAAAAAATAAAAATAGGCATTAGTGCATGTGTCGCCGGTCATAAAGTTCGGTTCGATACTGGCCATAAGCGTTCTCGTTTTTGCACAGACGATCTTGCAGACTACGTAGAGCTTGAGCCAGTTTGTCCAGAGATGGGGGTTGGCCTTCCAACGCCTCGTCCTACGATCCGTCAAACAAGAATGTTAGACGACATTATCCATGTTTCTCGACCTGATGGTTCTGGCGATGTCACCAACGAACTGATCGAGTTTGGGCAAAACTATTCAAAGAATAACCAACACATCGCAGGGTTCATTGTGTGTCAGAAAAGCCCAACCTGTGGCATGGAGCGAGTAAAGGTTTATCACCACCACGGGCGTGGTTCTGAGTCGACAGGCGTTGGCTTGTTCACTCAGCAGGTTATGCAAGGCAATCCCCTCCTTCCAGTAGAAGAGAATGGTCGCCTCAACGATCCAATTCTGCGTGAAAACTTCATGACTCGAGTCTTCACTTATCAAAAATGGCTCGATCTTGTCGATGAAGGTGTCACCAAACACAAGCTGATTCAATTTCACAGCGCTCACAAGTATTTAGTGATGTGCCACCACATTGAAGGCTACAAGAGCCTAGGCAAACTTTTAGCGAGTAACGATTTAGAGATCGATGAACTGGCTGACAAGTACATCGAAGGTCTGATGACGGCGCTAACGCACCATGCAAATCGCGGCAGTCATGCTAATACTCTGCATCACTTACAAGGTTACTTTAAGAAACAACTGAGCAGCGCTCACAAACAAGAGCTCACCAATCAGATTTCATCATTCAGAGAAGGGCTAGTTCCTCTGTTAGTGCCACTAACGCTGATCAACCACTATCTGATGGAATACCCAAACGAGTACCTAGAATCACAAGTTTATCTAAACCCACACCCACAAGAACTTAAGCTGAGATACGGATATTGAGCGACATTCTATGGATAAGACGAGACCTGAGGATTCACGATAACCCAGCGCTCGTCTCTGCAGTTGAAAACGGCGTCTCTATCGCCGTTTTTATTTCAACCCCGCAGCAATGGCAACAACATCACCTTGCACCGATAAAAGCGGACTTCATTTATCGCCACCTGAAACAGTTCGAATCACAACTCGCTGAATTCGGTATCACTCTGCTGCACCTCAAAGCCACAGACTTTAACGATCAAGCCACCAAGCTCATCGACTTGTGCAAACAGATCGATGCTTCATGTGTGTACGCTAATTCAGAGCCGGAAGTGGATGAGCAGTTAAGAGACAAACGCTTAATTGCTAGCGGCATCAAGCTCAAAATAACCGACTGCGATACGATTCTGCCATTAGGTAGCGTGCTGAATAAACAAGGTGAGATGTTCAAGGTTTTCACACCTTTCAAAAACGCATGGTTAAAAGAAGTGCAAGCGAAAGGCATCATTTGCAGCCACGCTCCAGTGCATTCAAAAGGATCGGCACAAGCAGGATCAGTGCAAACAGATTCATCTGAAACGGATTCGCTTCAGAATCTATCACAACTGAAACAATCGTTAAGTGGTTTTTCTGGCGAGTACGATTTCGACTTTCCGCGTACCGATTCAGAGCGTTGGCCACTGAGCCAAGACGTCCTTGAGAGCGTGATTCCCAATTTCTTAGCCAATAAAGTTAACGATTATTCTCGCCTTAGAGACATTCCCTCGATAAAAGGCACGTCTGGACTATCCCCTTATTTGGCGATTGGCGCTGTAAGCCCACGTTGGTTAGCGATTCAATTGATTCAACAACAGCCGGACTTGTTATTTGATACTCAGTTGCCAGCCTTTTCTTGGCTTAATGAATTGATTTGGCGAGATTTTTATAAGCATTTGATGTTCCATCATCCTATACTGGTTAAAGGTGCGAACTTTCAGCAGAAATACAACGGCTTAGATTGGTATCACGACAACCCGAGCTTTAAAGCGTGGTGCGAAGGAAAAACAGGCTACCCATTAGTTGATGCAGCAATGCGTCAATTGGTTGAGACAGGCTGGATGCACAACAGGCTAAGAATGGTGGTGGCAAGCTTCCTAACCAAGCACCTGCTGATCGATTGGCGTTGGGGTGAGCGTTTCTTTATGTCGCACCTTATCGATGGTGATTTCAGCGCGAATAATGGTGGCTGGCAGTGGGCCTCAAGTACTGGCTGTGATGCTCAACCCTACTTTCGAATTTTCAATCCAATCACTCAGAGTGAAAAGTTTGATCCAAAAGGAATTTTTATTCGTAAGTACATACCAGAGCTGCAAAATATCCCAGATAAACATGTTCATTTCCCACATGACTTTATCGCTAAAAACGGAATAGACAGCGAATACTGGCAACCCATCGTTGAGCACAAAGAAGCACGATTGAGAGCCTTAGCCTTCTTCAAATAATTAGAGTGAATATTATGGATAACTCTCTATGGCTTGATAACTTTCTCAACATGTATCGAGAACTCGGAACCGACAATTTCGACATGCTAAAGACGGTTTATCACCCTGATATCGAATTCCAAGACCCACTGCATCATGTCAGTGGGATTGTCGCGTTAACTCATTACTTCGAGAACCTCTACACCCAGGTAACGAGCTGTTACTTTCATATAGAACACACTTTCGAAGCGAACGACGAAGCTTCTGTTTACTGGACGATGCAGTTTGCTCACAAGCAATTAAATGGGCAAAAGCCGATTGAAGTACAAGGGCACAGTCATATTAAAATGTTGGACAACCAAGTGGTTTATCATCGCGATTATCTTGATGTGGGTTCGATGCTGTACGAGCACATCCCAGTACTAGGTTGCGCGATCAAATCCATCAAAAAAAGAGCGAGCCGATAATGCGTATTATGATCACAGGCGCGACCTCAGGTATCGGCCAATCACTCGCTATAGATTATGCTCAACAAGGGCATCAGGTGATTGCTTGCGGCCGTAATCAAGACAAACTGCAAGCTTTAGTTGATTATCACGAGACAGACCTATCGCACTCGTCAATTGACCCACTCTGTTTTGATTTGACTGATTACCACAACTTCCCAGCACTCGACCAAGATAAGCCGCTCGACCTACTGATTTTGAACGCGGGTGATTGTGAGTACATCGATGATCCTGTTAATTTCGACGCAGAGTTGTTCGAGCGCGTCATCAACATCAACCTAATTTCAATTGGCTACGCCCTCAAAGCTTGGCTAAAAAACATCAAGCCCGGCGGCCGCTTGGTTTTAGTCAGCTCCAGCGCGAGCTTTCTACCATTGCCAAGAGCCGAAGCTTATGGCGCTTCAAAGGCCGCTCTCACCTACTTAGGTAGAACACTCTCAGTTGATCTCGCCGAGCACAACATTCATGTCTCAATTGTGCACCCAGGCTTTGTTGAAACACCATTAACCGAGCGAAACTCCTTCGCTATGCCTATGATTATTAGTAGCGAGGCAGCCACTCAACGAATCGTAAATGGTATTGCTCAAGGAAAGAGCGAGATCGATTTCCCAAGACGATTCATATTAATAATGAAATTACTAAGAATGCTACCGACTCCAGTTTGGCAAAAACTCGCTTCAAGGATGGTATAACAATGAAAAAAATCGCCATTATAGGTTCAGGTATCTCTGGACTGACTTGCGCACATGTACTAGATAAGCACCACGACGTTACGGTATTTGAGAAAAATGACTACGTCGGCGGGCACACTGCTACGGTTGATATTGAACACCGAGGCAAGGCGTTTTCAATTGACACTGGCTTCATCGTATTCAACGACAGAACCTACCCAAACTTCAACCAACTGCTTGAGCAACTCGGTGTCGAAAGGCAACCGACCGAAATGAGCTTCAGCGTACACAACACCACGACTAAGTTTGAATACAACGGCCACAGCATTAATTCGTTATTCGCTCAGAGGAGTAATATTTTCAAGCCTCAATTCTGGTCATTAGTGTCTGACATCCTCAAGTTCAATAAGCTGTGTAAAGCCCAGTTCGAGAGCAACCAATTCACGCCAGATGTTACCCTTGGCAGCTTCCTAAGCGACAACCACTTCTCAGACTTCTTTAGTCAGCACTACATCTTGCCAATGGGTGCAGCTATCTGGTCGACAAGCTTAGAAGAGATGGAAGAGTTCGAGCTTAAATTCTTTATTCAGTTCTTCTACAATCACGGCCTGCTAGACATTGCCAATCGACCTCAATGGTATGTGATTCCTAAGGGTTCACGCTCGTACGTCGAGATCATCCTTTCATGCTTGAATAAACCAGTCGCGTTAAACACCTCGATTAAACAAGTCATTCGTCAAGAGTCAGGGGTTACCATTGAATTCGAAGATGGCAGCACACAAAGCTTCGACGAGGTGATTTTTGCGTGTCACTCAGACCAAGCCCTGCGTTTGCTGGGCGACGCGACTGAACAAGAACAACAGGTACTAGGGGAGATCCCTTACAGCCGAAATGAGGTGGTTTTGCACACGGATACCAACCTGTTACCCGACCGTAAACTGGCTTGGGCTAGCTGGAACTACATGCTAGATGGCAACAGCCAAAGGCCTGCCTGTGTCACTTACAACATGAACATTCTGCAGGGCATTGAAAGCCAAGACACCTTCTGTGTAACCCTAAACCAAAGTGACGCGATAGCGCCTGATAAAATCATTCGTAGCTTTGTTTACCATCATCCGGTGCTCAACTCGAACACGGTCGAAGCCCAGCATAAGCGCGAGCAGATCTGCGGCAAAAACAACACCCACTTTGCAGGCGCTTATTGGTACAACGGATTCCATGAAGACGGTGTTCACAGTGCGCTCGATGTCACGAAGCGCTTTGGCCTAGATTTGAGCTCGAGTTCAGTACGATGAACACTCACACCATGACACCCGACATGGGGATCGCATCCGAAAAGAGTGAAGAGCTCAGCGGTATTTACTGGGGCAACGTACGCCACCGCCGCTTTGGCGATATTACTCATGAATTTAGCTATCAGCTGTATATGATGGGGTTAGATCTCGATGAACTGCCCCAAACCACAGCGCGTAGTGCGCTGTTCGGAACTCGATGGTACAACCCGATTCGCTTTGTCGAATCGGATTATCTCGCTGAAAAAAAAGAAAATGCCACCACGGATGAACCAAAATCACTTAAACAACGTATAGCTTCCAAAGTGCAAAAACTTGGTGGGGTTTGGTCTGATTCAAACCGTGTGACGATGCTGGCTCAGTGTCGCTGTTTAGGTATCTATTTCAGCCCAATCAACTGTTTTTTCTGTTACGACGAAACTGGTGATTGTCGCTATATGTTGGCCGAAGTGAGCAATACGCCTTGGCGAGAAAGACACTATTATCTCATCGACATGCACAAAGAGTTGAAAGTAAAAAAAGAGTTTCACGTTTCGCCGTTCATGGATTTGAATATGACTTATTTTTGGAAGATTAAGCCACCAGCGAAACGCACCTTGGTCCACATTGAAAGCCGCCGAGACGACAAGCTTTTCGATGCGACACTGGCCTTGACGAAACAGTCAGTAACCAAGACAAACATTAGACGAACGGTATTTAAGATTCCGGCGATGACGATCAAAGTCGTGATGGGAATTTATTATCAGGCTCTCAAATTATTCCTGAAAAAAGTACCGTTTGTGGGGCATCCAGACTCAACATCTTAAGTGTCTTCACAGCAACTAAATAATAGAACTCGACCCAAGCTTGGGTTCGCTCCAACTAAGGGGCACAACCCAGCTTAGTTGGCACAAAATATTAGAATGAGTTATCAGCGAGGTTTACATGGAACAGCTTGCCAAACAAAACAACAACATTGAACAACAAGCTAAAGCCGTTGCTGTTTCAAGCAACTGTAAATATCGAGCTTTAATCTTTAAGGTTCTAGAAAGCCTGCAATTCGCGACGCTTGAGATCATTGAGCGCGACCAACATTCGGTGTTCGGCGATCGAGAAGCAGACTTGAAAGGTAGAATCGTGATTCACGATGCAACATTTTTTAGAGATGTCGTGATTGACGGCAGTATTGGCGCATCTGAGGCCTACATTGATGGAAAATGGACAAGCCCAGATCTCACCAAAGTGATTCAAATCATGGCTCGAAATCAATCTCAACTCGACGAGCTTGATGACAAGACACAATGGATTTCTCGCATCAAAAACCTATTGCTGCGTCGTAAGAATGCCAACACAGAGCAAGGCTCTAAACGTAATATTCTTGCGCACTACGATATTGGCAATGAGTTGTATGAACGCTTCTTAGACAGCTCGATGCAATACTCTTCCGCTATCTACAGCGAAGAAGCAGAAACCCTATCCAAAGCTCAGCAAAACAAAATGAAAACCATCTGTGAGCGATTAGAGTTGTCAGAGAACGATAACGTGGTCGAGATAGGCACAGGCTGGGGTGGCTTAGCTATATTCATGGCGCAACACTACGGATGCCATGTCACCACAACCACAATCTCAGATGCCCAACACGCGCTTGCAGAACAAAGAGTAAAAGCGCTTGGCTTAACCGACAAAATCACCCTGCTTAAAGAGGATTATCGTAACCTCACTGGTGAATATGACAAGTTGGTCTCTATCGAGATGATTGAGGCGGTCGGCCATGAATATCTACAGACCTTCTTTGAGAAATGTTCTTCACTGTTGAAACCATCAGGCAAAATGCTGATTCAAGCAATCACCATTGCCGACAGTCGTTATGATAAATACCGCAAAGGCGTCGACTTTATTCAGAAGTACATCTTCCCCGGTGGTTGTTTACCTTCGGTTGCCGTGATGACTCAACATCTTGCCACCAGCACCGACCTTGTCGTCCAAGAAATTGATGACATTGGCCTTCACTACGCTCGAACACTCAACGACTGGAACGTCGCCTTTGAAAACAGCTGGGAAGAGCTCGAGTCATTAGGCTATTCAGAAGAGTTTAAACGCCTTTGGGTTTTCTACTTCTGTTACTGCGAAGGGGCATTCCTAGAGCGCGTGATCAGTACTCATCACCTTGTCGCAAGAAAACCTCGTTACTTTGGAGCAAAAGATGAAACGGTTTTGGATTATTAATCTCGTTCTGTTTCAAGCGACCTGGGTTTGCAGCGCCTTCTTTACCGCGCAAGCCCCGTTCGTCACGCCATTGATCGTGGTGGTTCACTTCCTTCTCTCTCCAACTCGCAGTAGCGACTTGAAAATACTCGTCTTATTACCATTGGGGCTATTGCTTGATAGCCTCATGCTCCACTTCGGTATTTTTGCCGTCGACTCTGAAATTGCTAATCAATCTTGGTTTCCAGTTTGGCTCATTTGCCTGTGGATCATGTTCTTAATCAGTTTCAATCACAGCCTGAATTGGCTTTTAAAATGCTCAAAAGTGATCTTGTTTGTCATAGGGTTCGTAGCAGGTACTAGTAGTTATTGGGGAGGCATCAAAGCAGGCGCCCTTCTTACTACTTGGCCAGATGCATCGGTGCTAGCTGCCCTTGCAATAAGTTGGGGGATTTTGTTGCCCTTACTGGTGGCCGCTTACTCCAACTTAGTACAACCCAAAATGGCAACAACGAGGTGACTTATGGCTTTTCCACGCAACCCTACGCAAGCGCTCAATTCTAAGAGCTATAATAGTCGCGTTCGCACACAAGCAAGCGAGCAATCAAGAAATCGACTATTTAGCTTAGTCACCTTAACCCTCATTTGCGCGGCACTGCTATTCGCAGGAAGCGCTAAAGCTTCCGCTGTAGATAATCTAAGCAAACGCGGCCAAGGTGAGATGAGCTACCTGTTTTGGACACTCTACTCAGCTGAATTCTACGCGACCCCAACCAATTCTGAACGCGCGTTAAAGCTTGAATATTACCGTGCGATTGACAGCAAAGACCTCGTTGATGCTACCCAAGATCAATGGAGTAAACTTGGTTACTCCAACAACAATATCCAACGTTGGTTGAAGCCTCTATACGAGATGTGGCCCAACGTAGAAGCAGGAAGCACACTCACTATCCGCGTAACCGAAGACAACGTGAGTCGTTTTTACTTCGATGAGCAGCCTATCGGTATCATCCAGGACAAGCAGTTTGGTGACGCTTTCTTAGCGATTTGGTTATCTGAAAACACCTCTGAGCCCGGTCTACGCAAACAACTTTTAGGTTTAAACAAATGAGTCCAAAAACAAAAATGATCAAACTCGCCCTGACAATTTTGTCGATCGCTTGGCTAACAGGTTGTGGCTCTGCAAGTTTAGAGCACCACGCAGACACGACTCCAGAGCTCAAGCTTGAAACCTTTTTTAATGGTGAACTGAAGGCCTATGGCATGGTGCTTGACCGCTCTGGTAACTTATTGCGCCGCTTTGATGCCAAGCTCATCGCTACTTGGGACGGAGACAACGGAGAAATCAAAGAGTGGTTCTCCTTTGCTGATGGTGAGCGTTCAACTCGCGTTTGGAATCTCATCAAAACCGGAGACAACACCTACACAGGCACCGCCAACGATGTCGTTGGCACGGCATATGGAGAGACCCAAGGTTCAGCGCTTTACTGGAAATACGATTTAGAAATCGAAGTAGACGGTAGCACCTATGAAGTAGTGCTTGATGATTGGATGTTCTTGATGGACGACAAACGCCTGTTCAACAAAACTGAGATGTCTAAGTTCGGCTTTAAAGTCGGTGAAGTGATTTTGTATATCGAGAAACTTTAATTAACTGACGTTTCTGATTCTCAGCTCCATCACAGATAACCTCTACCTCAAAAGAGAATCTCAGCTCACCTTATAACCTCAGCCCGCAATGCAATCTCAACCCACAACAGAAAATTGTGGGTTGTTCTGTTTAATCCCTCGAATAGCATACCTGTATGCTCAAGCCTTTGTGCTAAGATGCGCCACCAGCATACAAATGGGCTAAACTCAGTTGAGCGAACGTGATACACAGTTCCACCAATTCAGAGCACTTCCCCATTGGTTTCGCTAAGCGTAGATTCCCTACCATGAATAATTGAAAAGGCTTTAAAGCATGAGCAAGTTGACCTCAGCGGAGCGTAAAGCTCGCGACAATGAACGTTTCTCACAACGTGTAAACGACCGCAGAGAAAAAGGCGAAGACGTAGTTGCTTACGCACTGACCAACAAGAAAGCTGTAAAATTCCTGACTAAGTCGGAAAAGAAACGCTTCAATGAAGCAAAAGTCATTCGCCAAGAAGAACAGCGAGTGAAAGATCAAGAAGAGCTCAACAGAATCGAAGACTCATTCACGACCAAACAGTTCGACGACGAGTAATCTGATTTTCAAAAGCGCTGGCCCTATGCCGGCGTTTTTACTTTTTAGTACTCCTTCTTTTTTCTTCCTGGCTTACATCACTTTCTCAAACCTCAATTCTATCGAGTAATCTTAGTCATGAGCCTCAGCATCTTGGTCTTAGATCTCAGAAAACACGCTTTCAAAGCCTTACTATCTCGATTCAATTCAACAATTCCGAGTCCCCATGATTTTAATCACCGGATCAAGCAGCGGTTTAGGCGCAGCTTTAGCTAAGCAATATGCGAACGCATCAAACAGCCGTCAGCGCTTAATGATCACTGGCCGCAGCTCACAGCGTTTAGCTGAATTAGCGAAAAACCTGCCAGCAGATACCGTTAGCCAAACCTGTGATCTATGTGACCCGCACTCCGTGAGCGAACTGCTTGATGCCTTGCCAGAAACACCAAAACTGGTGGTTCACAGCGCTGGCAGTGGATACTTCGGTAAGATAGAACAGCAAGATCCAGCGGCGATCAGCGACATGCTAAAAAACAATATCGAATCGTCGATATTTCTGATTCGTGAGCTGGTTCAGCGTTACAAAGATCAACCCGTCACCATTGCGGTCGTGATGTCGACCGCAGCTCAAGGCGCTAAAGCAGAAGAGTCCACCTACTGCGCAGCAAAATGGGCAGTAAAAGGCTTTATCGAATCGGTAAGGTTGGAGCTCAAAGGTCACCCGATGAAGATCGTTGCAGTTTACCCCGGCGGGATGGCAACCGAGTTTTGGGGAACCAGCGGCAAAGCAATGGATACCTCAAGCTTTATGACCGCACAAGAAGCCGCTCAAATGCTGCAGCAGGCGTTAACCAGTACCGAGCATGGATATGTGTCAGATATCACGATAAACCGCGGTTAACGGCTAATGAGAGCAGCGAACAGGTAAACCGAGCTATTCCGCTAATTATTTGTGAGGGTGAGCACGAAAGTGTGCGACAATGCTCAGCGTAAATTCATATTCAAGGTTTATTATGAAACTTCTAGTTCGTAACCTATCGCGCTCTACTGCAGAGCAAGACATCCGTGTTCTATTTTCTGAGTTCGGCTCAGTAAAAGAGTGCAGCCTAGTTTTAGACCAAGAAACTGGCGAATCTAAAGGCTTTGCTTTTGTTGAAATGCCAGAGCACGAAGAAGCTAAAGCAGCACTAAACAAGCTGAACTTGTCAAAGCTTGGCAAAAACACGATTCGTGTAAAAGTCGCTAACTCTTAATCGAGTAAACGCTTTATAAGCCACATGGCTTAGCTTAACAGCAGCACAAACACAGATGATAAAGCCCGTAACGATATAACGCTGAAAAACGTAATATCGTTACGGGCTTTTTGCTGCTCGCGATTCTCTTTTCACACGATTCGAATACGCCTACAGCCCTTCATGTTCATCAATGGCACGCCTTGCTTCTGCCATTGAACATCCAGATTCCATCACCAGTTGAGCGACGGTCATTGAGGGTGTCGCGGCCAACAGAGATGCCAAACACACCAAAGGTTTAGGCAGCACTTTGTCGATTGCGATTGCTATCCAATCGTCATTTTCGTGAGTTAACATCGTTTTAAATTCAACGAGTTGATGCTCTTGAGCGACCAAAAGCCAATTACGCGAACGACGAACTCGTTTCAACTGACATCCACATTCTGCAGCATGCGCCATCACTTGGCTTTTATCACTCACACGATGTACAAAACTATTCAGTGGGACGCTAAACATAACTCTCTGCTAACCAATATATTCCTACCATTCAAGAAATCTAGAACTACCACTCAATACCTCAATCACAACTCAATAAAATCATGCTTAGGATTACACATACTTCAGACGTAAAAAAGCGGCTTATAGCCGCTTATCTTAGTTAGCTTGAGCTTTTCGTCGCCTTACCCATTCAACCTCATCAACTCCGACGCGATTAAAGTCACCCACAATTGATGATACTTTCGTTTGGACATCTAAGTCTTCAAGGTCTCCAATCCACTGGTATTTTTTATTTGCTTCTGACTCAAATACAATACTATCTTGATCATCAAATGCTTCAACCTTCGGCCCCCCATGGGCTTTAAACTCAATATGTTCTAACTCATAAAATTTCAAATTAGTTCGCAGGTGAACATAATCACCCTCGTTGTTTATATCTGGTGCAACTAAATCAAACACACCATCGTTAATAACTAACTGCGCAAATAAGAAGTTACGTGGTCTCTTTACTCTTGCAGTATCACACTTTGGCATAACACATAGCAGATAAGAGCCATCTTCAATTGATTTGATTATTGTTCCTTGGGTCAAATAAGGAAAACCAACCATCAAATCACGGAATGTACGGCGAAAAGCAGTAATACAGGCGAGAGCTTGAGAAGATTTTTGAGTTTCCCCATCAGCTTTACCAAATGCACCGACAACTTTTTCAAGGTTAGCGATTACCTTCACTATTTTACTAGCTCTAGCAGCACTAGTATTTTCTTGAACAGCCTTAAATAGCCCTTTCTTTTTTGGGGTAAAACCATATTCAAAAGATTGAAGGAATCCATTTCTACTGAGAGTAATCTCATCAGTAGGTGTCCCATCATCTGTTATAGCAGCTTTCTGATATCGCTTGTCATAGTTTGCTTCAACCCATGTTTTTATTGTGTCGTACCCAAGAGTCTTACGGTCAATCTGAGCAAGCGCTAGCACATTCCTCAAGTACGATGAGTAATTTTCTAACATTAGAACTTCGGAGTCTTCAGGGTCTGGTAAAAGAGCACGGTGAGCTAAATATCCTGAATCTAAATCAGAGCTGAATTTCGCTAATAAAGCTCCAGTATGTTGCCTTACTGTCGTCGTCGCTTTCATCGCAAAAGCAGGAATTAAACCATCAACAAGTATGGCAAATTCTTCTAGCGCTTTAGCTGGTAATTCTTCTTCGTATACTGCCCTAGGGCCTTCAATTGTATTTTTCTTATGATAAAAAATAATGTTTAGCTGCTCTGAACTAACCTGATATTCACCAGGTTTATCTAAATTTTCGTCACCTAAATACTCCCATAGATCATCACGTAACTTCTGAAGATCTGTTTCCCCAGTATATACAACTATGGTACGTAACCTTCCGCCATTTGCCTTATCGTGTTGAAGTATCTGCTTTACGATTTCTTGGCTATAGGTAGCGTCATGATCTACTAGCATCCAATCGAGAATTATGACATCTGCAGTTGCTGATACTTTCATCGCTTTTGAAGCGAAATCAACAGCAGGCTCACCTTCCTGAATCTGTGGCTGATACAAACCAGCCACAATTCCACGATCATAGAATGCATTAGTGAGAGATAACGTATTTAATGGATGTGTGATTTGCTCATTCGGCTCCACTAGTTCTCCTATTTGCACCTCCTCGAGCGGTACGGGTGCAACCATAGGGTCAAAAACTCCACTAGGTTCAACAAGAGCATCGGCAGGTTCAATAATAGTTGAAGCGTTTGTTAAGCCAGCCCCATCATCGATGATCAAAACAGTTTGGACATACTCATCAACTACCTCACGGCAGTACTGATTAAATGCAGACATTACTCTTGCTCCATAATTTTTTCACTAATAACAAAACATGGAGAGGCATCTGCACTTCCACTAGCTAACTGAATATCAAGCCCTTCATGATTGAGGGATTCTTTACTTATAAATAAACCCATGCCACGACCGCTGGATTTTCTAGAGAAAGTGAATTCAAAAATCCTATCTCTATCAATTAGCGGGATTGAAGGGCCATTATTGCTTATGACTAACTGATCACCATCAACATCCAACTTGATTTCTTTCTTATCATTATCACTTTCCAGTTGGGTGTTAAGCCAGTAAATAGCGTTGTCTACCACATTGATAAACACGGGTAAAAATGACGATGGAAACACATTGGTCGTTTTCACCATAAACGCTTTAGTCGACGTTAATTCAATGTTGTGGCGTTTTAAGCGTTCATCGAAAATATCTTTTAGGTAGCTGTCTATTTCTTTACCTGAGAGATCTATCTTGCTTCGATATAGCCGGCGATTTAACGGGGTAAACATTTTCAAATACCCATCTAAATGCGCAAAGCTGTGGCTAATGTTGTTATATAGCCCATTTAGCTTAGGGTTTTTATCTGCCCAAGGTTTGAGGGAACGAATTGAACTTCTTACGTTACGAGCAGTACTGCTAAACTCATGCTGAATAATGCCCAGTGACATTCCTAGTTGAGCAAACTCATAGTATTGGTTGAGGGATTCTTTTACTTGTTCGTTTTCACTTTCCAAGGCAACGATAACGTCTACTGAACTTGATTCATCATCGTTGATGTCATTAATAACAAGCTCGATGGTATCTCGCATTTTTTTGAAGTATTGTTCCGTTTGCTCATTAATCTCTTCTAGCTGCTTTTCCCAAGACGAGACAACCTCTAGTGACTCTTCCTCAGAATAAGTATCTATAGCGGTTGAGTTTATGGATGTCATAACCTCAGCTAACGCTTGAGTATATTCGGCAGACTTATTTCGAGCCTTTTCTTTAATAACAGCATCTATTTCACCGACATTGCTTTTTAGTTCGTTACGGTAGCTCGATATTGTCTTGGTCAGTGTTTTCTTCTCTTCTTCGATAAATTCACTGACGCGATCTCTGAGTGTAAATGACAAACTATTCGAGGTGACATACTCAGAAATTTGTAGCTCTATGTTCTTTTGAACTGGGCTTACCATATCCTCATAAAACTTCTCACGAGTAGCCAAATAAGTTGTCCAATTCTGCTCATCTTCGTTACTCAAACCAATTTTTGGCATGATTATCTTTAGTTCTTTATCAAAAGACTTCCATTTAGCGGACATGTCACTGCGAAGGCTTGATATGAAGCGATACTTTTCTTGCTCATTCCATGTATCACTCGCTTTTTCAAATTCAACTTTAACGTGATTTTTTATTGCCTCGACTTTAGTTAGGTATGAGCCATCACCATAAGTATCAAAAAAATCTGCTAGTTGATCCCTGAAGGTTTCTTTTTTAGTTTTAACTAATTTTTTCCGTTTCCTCTCAGCTTCGCTTTCTTTCTTCGCCTGTTCTTTAAATTTATTTTTAATCTCAGAAAATCGATCATTAACTGAAGAGTCCCTAAAAAAGTCTGCGGCTAATTGGTCAAAGAAATATTCTAATATGTTAGTAAATTCTTTATAAGCGACGTTTTCTATTAAACCTTCTCGTCCCGCTTTTTCTTCTAGCCTTGTATTCACATCATGCTTAATTTCAATAGCACCAAGGCTTTGTTGCGTAATTCAATGGAACTAAATCAAGAACCTACGATCTGATCAGCT